>NZ_JBTCWL010000023.1:0-50307 GCF_054325275.1 Oryzihumus sp. | reverse complement strand
GTGGGCCGCGGGTCCGAGAACCCGCGGCCCACCGGTGAGCCCGGAGAGGAAGGTGAGCGGCGGTCTGGTTGAGACTCGCCGCCCACCTCCGGTGACCTAGTTACGCACGCGGCTTCTCACGCATCTCGTAGGTCTCGATGACGTCGCCGATCTTGATGTCGTTGAAGCTACCGAGGTTGATACCGCACTCGTAGCCCTCGCGGACCTCGGTGACGTCGTCCTTGAACCGACGCAGACCGGTGATCTCGAGGTTCTCCGTGACGACGACGCCGTCGCGGGTGAGCCGGGCCCGGGTGCCGCGCTTGATCTCGCCGGAGCGGACCAGCGAGCCGGCCACGTTGCCGAACTTGCTCGAGCGGAACACCTCGCGCACCTCCGCGGTGCCGAGCTGGGCCTCCTCGAACTCCGGCTTGAGCATGCCCTTCAGGGCCGCCTCGATCTCCTCGATGGCCTGGTAGATCACCGAGTAGTAGCGGATCTCGACGCCCTCACGCTCGGCCACATCCGCGTTCTGGCCCTCGGCCCGCACGTTGAAGCCGATGATGATGGCGTCGGAGGCCATCGCCAGGTTGATGTTGTTGAGCGTGATCGCACCGACGCCGCGGTCGATGATGCGCAGGTCGACCTCGTCGCCCACGTCGATCTGGAGCAGGGCGTCCTCGAGCGCCTCGACCGAACCCGACACGTCACCCTTGAGGATGAGGTTGAGGGTCTCGACCTTGCCCGCCGCGAGGGCCTCGTTGAGGTCCTCGAGGCTGATGCGCTTGCGGGCCTTGGCCAGCGAGGCCTGGCGGTCGGCCGCCTCGCGCTTCTCGGCGATCTGGCGGGCCGTGCGGTCGTCGGGGGCCACCACGAAGGTGTCACCGGCGCGCGGCACGGAGGACAGACCGAGCACCTGGACCGGACGGGACGGACCCGCCTCGTCGATGTTCTTGCCGTGCTCGTCGAGCATGGCGCGAACGCGGCCGTAGGCGCTGCCGGTGACGATCGCGTCGCCGACACGCAGCGTGCCGGCCTGGACCAGCACCGTGGCGGTGGCGCCACGGCCCCGGTCGAGGTTGGCCTCGATCGCGACACCACGGGCGTCACGGTCGGGGTTGGCCCGCAGGTCGAGTGCCGCGTCGGCGGTCAGCAGGACCGCCTCGAGCAGGCCGTCGATGTTCTGGCCGGCCTTGGCCGAGACGTCGACGAACATCGTGTCGCCGCCGTACTCCTCCGCGATGAGGTTGTACTCGGTCAGCTGCTGGCGCACCTTCGAGGGGTTCGCGCCCTCGACGTCGATCTTGTTGACCGCGACCACGATCGGCACGTCGGCCGCCTGGGCGTGGTTGAGCGCCTCGATGGTCTGCGGCATCACGCCGTCGTCGGCAGCCACGACGAGGATCGCGATGTCCGTGACCTTGGCACCACGGGCACGCATGGCCGTGAAGGCTTCGTGACCCGGGGTGTCGATGAAGGTGATCGCCCGGTCGATGCCCTCGTGCTCCTTGTGCACCTGGTAGGCACCGATGTGCTGGGTGATGCCACCGGCCTCACCCGCGGCGACGTCCTCGTTGCGGATCGCGTCGAGCAGGCGGGTCTTGCCGTGGTCGACGTGACCCATGACGGTCACGACCGGCGGACGGGGCGCGAGGTCCTCGTCGTCCTCGGACGCGATACCGGTCTCGAGGTCGATGTTGAAGGAGTCGAAGAGCTCCTTCTCCTCCTCCTCCGGGGAGACGACCTGCACGTCGTAGCCGAGCTCGGCACCGAGCAGCTTGAACGTGTCCTCGTCGAGGGACTGGGTCGCCGTGGCCATCTCACCGAGGTGGAACAGCACGGTCACCAGGCTCGCCGGGTTGGCGTTGATCTTGTCCGCGAAGTCGGTCAGCGACGAGCCGCGACGCACGCGCACGACGGTCTTGCCGTCACCACGGGGGACGCTGACGCCACCGATGGTGGGCGCCTGCATCTGCTCGAACTCCTGGCGCTTCGCGCGCTTGGACTTGCGGCCACGGACCGGACGGCCGCCACCGCGACCGAACGCACCGGCGGTCGCACCGCGGCCACCGGGGCCACCACGGCCACCGCCGCCGGGACGACCGGCGAAGCCGCCGCCACCGCCACCGGGACCGCCGCCACCGGGACGACCGCCGAAGCCGCCGCCACCGGGACGACCACCCGGGCGGGCGGGACGCTCACCGGGGCGACCGACCGCAGCGCGGTCGGGCATCATGCCCGGGTTCGGGCGGGGACCACCGGGCCGCGGGGCCGCCGGACGCGGACCGCCGGGGCCGGCAGCGCCACCGGGGCGGTTGCCGCCCTGGGGACGGGGCATGCCCTGGCTGGAGGCGAAGGGGTTGTTGCCCGGACGCGGAGCGCCCTGGCCGCCACCCTCGCGACCACCGTCACGGCCACCGCGCTGGCCGCCGCTGCGGCCGTCACGCGGCATGCCCTGGCTGGGGGCGAAGGGGTTGTTGCCCGGACGCGGGGCGCCGGGACGCGGCGCCGGACGCGGGCCGGGGGTCGGCGCGCCACCCTCGCGGGCCGCCGGAGCGGCGGGAGCGGCCGGGGCCTCGGGGGCCGGGGTCGGCTTCGCGGCGGGCTTGGGGCCCGGCGTGGGCGCGGTGCGGGCCGCGGGGGCCTCGACCGGCTTGGCGGGTGCCGCCGGGGCGGACACCTCCGGCGCAGGCTTGGCCGGGGCGGCCGCAGCCGGCTTGGCCGGTGCAGCGGGAGCCGGCGCAGCCGGGGCGGGAGCAGCCGGCTTGGCAGCAGGGGCCGCCTTCTTGGCGGGGGCGGCCGGCTTGGCGGCGCCACCGCCCGCGAGCTCGGCGGGGAACGTCTCGCGAATCTTGCGCACAACAGGGGGCTCGATGGTCGACGACGCCGACCGGACGAACTCGCCCTGCTCCTTCAAATGGTTGAGCAGTGTCTTGCTCTCGACTCCGAGCTCCTTGGCGAGCTCGTAGACCCGGACCTTAGCCACGTTTCTCCTGTCCTCGGTCCGGACCATCGAGAGATCGACAGGCGCGGACCGTCGTTAAAGCTGGGGGGTGCTCATCGGTGAGTACTCATCGGGTGCTCATCAGCGTCTTACCCGCTTTCGGTTGCATGTTCCGACGGCTCCTGGGAGCCGCCGACGACGGCCTGCTGCTCCTCGAGCACGTGCGCCCTGACGCGGGAGGTGTCCAGCGGGGCCTTGACGCGCAAGGCCCGCGCGAACGCCCTGCGTCGCACGGCGAGCTCGAGACATTCGGGTGTCGGGTGCAGCCATGCGCCACGCCCGGGCAGCCGACGTCGGGGATCAGGATGGGCAACGAGCTGTTGCTCCTGCTCATTCCACACCGCGACGACTCGCAGCAGTGACGACCGGTCGTCGCGGGAACGGCAGCCCACACACGTGCGTGCCGTGGAGTGGGATCGCCGCACACGGACGTCTTGCGTCCGATCGGTCTGGACCACTCTACCGCCTAACGTCCGTCCTCCGCGCCAGCCGCCTCAGGCGTCACACTCGCACCGGCCGCCGGGGCGGTGTCGGAGCGGATGTCGATGCGCCACCCGGTCAGCTTGGCGGCCAGGCGGGCGTTCTGCCCCTCCTTGCCGATGGCGAGGGAGAGCTGGTAGTCGGGCACGACCACGCGGGCCGAGCGCAGCGTCGGGTCGACGATCTCGACCGACTGCACGCGCGAGGGTGACAGCGCCGCGGCGACGAACTCCTGCGGGTCGGCCGAGTAGTCGACGATGTCGATCTTCTCGCCGTGCAGCTCGGTCATGACCGCGCGCACCCGGGCGCCCATCGGGCCGATGCAGGCGCCCTTGGCGTTGACGCCGGGCACCTTGGAGTGGACGGCGATCTTGGTGCGGTGACCGGCCTCACGGGCCAGGGCCGCGATCTCGACGGTGCCGTCGGCGATCTCGGGCACCTCGAGGGCGAACAGCTTGCGCACCAGGTTGGGGTGGGTGCGCGACAGCCCGATCTGCGGTCCGCGCGGGCCGCGCTTGACGCTGACGACGTAGCAGCGCAGCCGCTCGCCGTGGACGTAGCGCTCCCCCGGCACCTGCTCGGCCAGCGGGAGGATGCCCTCCACGGTGCCGAAGTCGACCAGCACGTTGCGCGGGTCGCTGCTCTGCTGGATCACGCCGGCGACGACGTCGCCCTCACGCCCGCGGAAGTCCCCGAGGATCGCCTCGTCCTCGATGTCACGCAGCCGCTGGACGATGACCTGCCGCGCCGTCGAGGCGGCGATCCGGCCGAAGCCCTCGGGGGTGTCGTCGAACTCGGGCCCGGGGTCGCCGCGGGTGCCGTCCTCGGCGACCTCGCCCTCTTCGCGCGCCCACACCACGACGTGGCCGGTCTTGCGATCGAGCTCCACGCGGGCGAGGCGATAGGCGCCCTCGGTGCGGTGGTAGGCCACGAGCATCGCCTGCTCGATGGCGGGGATGATCACGGCCAGGGAGATGTCGCGCTCCCGCTCCAGCGCACGCAGCGCCGCCAGGTCGATGTCCATCAGTCGTCCTCCTCATCAGCGCCGCGGGTGAACTCCACCTGCACCAGGGCGCGCGCTATCTCGGCAAAGGCAAGCGTGTGGTCCGTGGCCGGAGCGCCCTTGGCGCCGTCCACGGACAGGGTGATCCCCTCGGGGCCGGCCGCGACCAGTCGCCCGGTCAGCACCGCGTCGTCGGTGCCGGTGACCTTGACCAGGCGGCCTACGTTGCGGCGGAAGTGCCGCGGCTCGGTGAGCGGCCGCTCGACGCCCGGGGAGGTGACCTCGAGGACGTAGGGCTGGGAACCCATCGCGTCGCTCTCGTCCAGCGCGGCGCTCACCGCACGGGTCGCGTCGGCGACCTCGTCGAGGGTGAGCGGCGGGACGGGGCTGCGGTCGTCGTCGGCCGCGAGGCCGGACAGGTCGCGGTCGAGGTAGACCCGCACGAGCCGGCGCTTGCCGGCCGGCGTCACGGCGACGTCCTCGATCACGAGCCCGAGCGCATGCAGCGGCGCCTCGATCGTGGGGCGAATCCGGTCCTTGGTGCTCAATGCCGCCTCCGCTCCCAGTGTTCTCGAGTCGTCCGACACGCGCGAGGCACCCACGCACGGCCGTCCGTGACCCCACTCTATCGGCTACGCGACGGGACGCATGCCGCCGGAGGGCGCCGGGCACCGCATGCCATGATCGGGCGCATGCCGGGGAGGGACCGTATGCCGCGTGCCTGGTCGCGACGCAGCGTCCTGGTCGCGCTGGGGGTCGCCTCCGCGACGGCGCTCACCGGCTGCGGTGTGCGTCTGGAGGACCGTGCCGGCTCGCTGCCGTTCGTGCCCGAGCGCAAGCCCGCGCCGGACGAGCGGACCCTCCTGGCGGCCCTGGCCGAAACCCGGTCGCTGGAGCGGGCCGCCGCTGCCGCGGGGGCAGCCGCCGGGCCCTGGCCTGCCCGGCTCGCCCCGGCCCACCACCAGCAGGCCGCCGTCCTGGAGCAGGTGCTGCGCCAGGCGGGGGCGCCCGTGCCCGCCGTGTCCCCGGCCGCCGGCGGCCCGTCCGGCACCGGATCCCCCACCACCTCGACCACGGCGCCCGGCCAGGCCCGGGCCGGCCTGGCGGCCCGGGAGCTGGTGGCCGTGCAGACGCCCGCGTTGATCACCCTGGCGGGGGTCAGCGCGGCGCACGTGACGCTGCTCGCGGCGCTGGCCGCCCACCACGGGGCCGCCGCGACGCTGCTCGGCGGGTCCGCGCAGTGGCCCGAGCCCAGCGCCCCCACCGGAAGCCCGGCCGCCCGGCTGCTGGCGGCCACGCGCTCGGCGGCCTACGGCTTCGAGGTGGTGCAGGCCCAGGGCGACCACGCCACGGCGGCGCTGGCGGCCGTCACCCTGGCCCAGCTGCGGCACCGCGAGACCGGGCTGGTGGCGTTGGCCGGGGACTCCGCGACGCCTCCCGCGCTCGGCTACCCGCTGCCGTTCCCGGTGACGACACCCGCCAGTGCCCGGCGCCTGGCCCGCGAGCTGGTGGCCGGGCTCCAGTCCGCCCTGGCGGCCGAGCTGCGCGGCGCCGCCGGCAACGAGCAGGCGCTCACCGGGCTGGTGCGATGGTCGGCCGAGACCGCGATGCTCGGCACCCGGTGGGGCTCGCCGCTTCCGGCCTTCCCCGGCCTGGGCACCCCGTGAGCGAGCTGGTCCCCGAGACCTTCCGCTCCGCCGTGGCCGGCCGCGCCGCCGAGGGCGACGGGGCCGGCGGGCCGGGCGAGGACGGCGACCGGTGGCTGCGCCGGCTGCCCCGGCTGGTCGCCGAGCTCCTGGAGCAGTGGCAGCTGGAGCCGGACGGCCCGAGCCGGCACGGGGTCTGCGCCCTTGTCGTCCCGGTGCGCCAGGGCGGCGCCGAGGCCGTGCTGAAGGTGATCTGGCCCCACGACGAAGCCCGGCACGAGCACCTCGCCCTGCGGGCGTGGGACGGGGACGGCGCGGTCCGCCTGCTGGCTGCCGACCCGGCCCGGTGGGGCCTGCTGCTCGAGCGGCTCGACGCCGAGCGCGACCTGCACACCCGCCCGCTGGACGAGGCCTGCGCGGTCGCCGGTGGCCTGCTCGCCCACCTCGACCGGCCCGCCCTGCCGCAGCTGCCGCGCCTCTCGGACTGGGCGAGGAACCTGGTGGCCCACCTCCCGAGCGGGCCGGAGGGCATCCCCCGCCGGTTCGTGGAGCAGGCCAGGTCGCTGGCCACCGACCTGGCCCAGGAGCCCGCCATCGACGCCCGGCTGGTGCACACCGATCTGCACTACGCCAACGTGCTCGCCGCCGGGCGCACGCCCTGGCTGGCGATCGACCCCAAGCCGATGGCCGCCGACCCCGGTTTCGCGGTGGCACCGCTGCTGTGGAACCGCTGGGACGAGGTGGTCGCCAGCCACGACGCACGCCGGCACCTGCGGCGCCGCCTGTCCCTCGTGTGCGAGCACGCCGGCCTCGACGAGGACCGCACCCGCGCGTGGACGCTGGTCCGTGAGGTCGCCCAGGCCCGGTGGGCGGCGCACTACGGCGACCATGCGGGGCTGACCACCGCGGTGACGGTCATCAAGGCCATGGCCGACTAGGCCGGTCGCGCCCCGTCTGCCAGCAGGGCGAAGGAGACGAGCCAGTGCGTTGACATGAAGTCCCCGTCGATGATCTCCTCCCCGACCGCCTTCGCCTGCGTGTCGGCGGCGGCCAACAGCCGGCTGCGACGGTCCACGTCCGCGACCAGCGGGGCGAGCTCGCGCAGCTGCCAGGCGCGCGAGAGGGACAGCCCGAAGAGGTGCACCATCTGGCCGTCCGTCCGGTCGCGCACCTCGGGCACGGTCAGCAGCGGGTCATCGGCGGCCCCCAGCCCGGGCAGAAAGGCCTCCAGCCATGCCGACCGCTCCCCCGCGGGCAGGACGCGACGCATGAGGTCTGCTTCGCACAGCGCCGGGGAGAGGAAGTCGTTGCCACTGGGCTCCCAGGACGCGGGGTATGCCGTGTCCGCACCGAACCAGTCGCTGGCCGCTGCGGTGAGCGCGGCGACGACGTCGTCGCGCCCCAGCGCCGAGTAGGCCTCGTGCATCAGCGCGCACCCGAACGCGGTGTTGCTGTGCACGCCGTGCCGGATGGGGTGGGTCAGCCGGGGCAGCCAGGCCAGGACGAGGTCCGCGACCGCGTCGGCCAGCGGCGCGGTGGCCCGCGCCCAGCTGGCGGCATGCGGGTGCGGGCAGTCACGCGTGGCGGCAGCCAGCATGGCCGCCCACGCCCAGCCGTACGGGCGCTCGAACGACGGTCGCTCCCGCAGGTAGGCGGCCTCCGCAGCACCGGCTTCGGGGGTCAGCCGGCTGTCGAGGACCGCCGCGAGGGCGTCGGCGGCGGCCGGGTCGAGCGGGCCGGCCGCCCCGGAGAGCAACCGCACCGCCGACCACTGCATGTGCGCCGAGGAGTGCCAGTCCAGGCTGCCGTGGAACGCTGGGTGCAGCCGCTGTGGGGTGACGTCCACGTCGTGCGGCCCCAACGAGCTGTGCGCGGCGTTGTAGGGCCACGGCGTGCCCAGGACGCGCATGATCGTCTGCGCCCAGTCGCCGGCGCTCATCGCGGGAAGGCGAACACGGCCATGACCGCCACGTTGCACGCCAGCAGAGGGATCGCGGTGGGCACCTGCGCCTTGATCGGGCCGTAGGTGTCCTTGAGCTCCAGCAGCGCGGCCGGGACGAGGTTGAAGTTGGCCGCCATGGGCGTGCACAGCGTGCCGCAGAAGCCGGCGAGCATGCCGACCGCGAAGACCACCGCCGGCTGGCCGTGGAACTGCTGGACCAGCAGCGGCCAGCCGACCGCCGCGGTCATCACCGGGAACGCGGCGAACGCGTTGCCCATGACCATGGTGAACAGCGCCATGCCCACGCAGTAGACGATGACGGCGGCGATGAGCGAGCCCTTGGGCAGGATGCCGTCGGTGATGCCCTTGACCGCGTCGCCGACCCCGGCCGCCTGGAACAGCAGGCCCAGGGTGGCGAGGAACTGCGGCAGGATCGCGGCCCAGCCGATGTGCCCGAGCAGGCGGTCGCCCTCCTGGAACGGCACGGCGACCGAGCCGGGGCGGAACATCAGCATCGCGACCACGAGGGCGACCACCGCGGCGACGCCGAGGCCGATGACCGTGGCCGACCCCTTCTCCAGCAACAGCCCGTCGCCGTGCTTGACGTTGGCCAGCCAGGCGCCGAACACCACCGCCACCGCCGGGACCACGAGGGCGGGGATGAACAGCTTCGGCCCGAACCGGGTGGCCAGCTGCTCGCGCTCGGCGTCGCTCGTGGTCCGCTCGGTCCCCTTGCGGGGCAGGCCGAAGCCGGCCAGGACGGCGAGGCCGATCACGGCCAGGCCCTCGACCCAGGCGGGTCCGGCCCCGGCGGTGACGGCGCTGCCGTAGACGAAGGTGAACGCCAGGAGCGCCCAGAACGCCGCACTGGCGTGCCGCCGAGGCGCCTTCCGGTCGGTGAGCCGCACGACCGCGACCACCAGGAAGAACGCGGCGACCAGCCAGTAGAACCACTCGACCTTGATCATCGACCTGCTCCCGTCGTCACGGCCTCGGCGTCGTCGGCGGGGGCGCCCGCCCCGGCCAGGCGTCCCAGGCTGCGGTCCAGCCAGAGCATCCGGGCGCCGTGGATGAGCAGCGCGCAGATGGCGGTGGGGATGGCCCACAGCGCGACCTGCAGCGCGTCGAGCTTGAGGTGGTAGGTCGTGTCGACGAAGCCGGTGATCAGCAGGATCGACCCGACCGCGACGAAGATGTCCTCCCCGAAGAACAGGCCCACGGTGTCCGCGGACGCGGCATACGAGCGGATCTTCTCCCGCATCGGCTCGCTGAGCGGGCCGTGGCGACGTTCCGCGGCCGCCTCCGACATCGGCGCGACGATCGGCCGGACCGCTTGGGCCGGGCCACCCACGGCCATCAGGCCCAGGGCGGCGGTGCCCTGCCGCACCAGCAGGTAGGCGGCGAGCAGCCGGCCCACGGTCAGGCCGGCGAGCCGCGAGATCATCCGCCGGGCCTGGTGCTGCAGGCCGTAGCGCTCGATCAGGCCGATCACCGGCAGGACCACGATGAAGACGGTCACGGAGCGGGAGCCGGCGAAGCCGGTGCCGAACGTGTCCAGGATCGTCATCGGGGTCATGCCGGAGATGAGTCCGGCCACGATGCCGGCGACGGTGACCACGAGCATCGCGTTGAGTCTGAGGGCGAAGCCGACGATGACGACGGCTACCGCGAGCAGCACCCACATGGGCAGCACCTCGGGTTTCGGGTCGGGGACGGGGCGCCCGCGACGGACACCCGTGGATGGCCCGTCACCCTAGAAGTCGTTCAACAATCACCACAAGGGGAAAGTCGACATTTCTCACGATTCGGAGAAATGGGACGCGTAGACCTCGATCAGGTGGGCCTCCGAGCCGAGCAGGTACTCCTCCAGCGCCACCGCCGCCCGGACCACCTCCCCGGCCGCCACGAGGTCGGCGATGCGCGCGTTGGCCTCCACGTAGCGCCCGTGCACCGAGCGCGGGTCGGCCACCACCACGAACAGCAGCCGCATCTCGGTGAGGATCGTGCGCAGCGTCCGGTCGAGCACCTCGTTGCCCGCCAGAGCGGCCAGGGCCAGGTGGAACCGCCCGTTAGCCGTGCCGACGGCCTCGTAGTCGCCGCGCCGCGCGGCCTCCCGGCCCTCGGCGGCGGCCTCCTCGACCTGCGTCACGGCCGTCGACCAGCGGCGTTCTGCGTCACGCCGGGAGCCCGGGTCCATCGCGGCGACGCCCCCGCGGGTCACGGCCGCCTCCCGCACGGCACCGACCTCGAGCAGCCTGCGGGTCTGGTAGAGATGGCGCGCCTCGTCCAGCGAGAGCCGGCGCACGAAGACCCCGCGGTTGGGCTGGTGCTCCACGACGTGCTCGTGCCCGAGCAGCCGGAACGCCTCCCGCAAGGTGTTGCGGCTGACCTGCAGGCGGGCGCCCAGGCCGGCCTCGTCGAGGCGCTGGCCCGGTCGCAGCTCACCTTCGAGCACGGCGGCACGCAAGCGGTCCGCGGCACGGGACGCGGCAGAGTCGGCCATCTCAGCTCCTGGGGTCGCACCTTGACACGGTCACGGGTTGTTGAACAATCTGGCGACATGGTGGACCAGAGAAGCGTGGATCTCAACGCCGACGTCGGCGAGTCGTTCGGCCGGTGGGAGCTCGGTGACGACGACGCCCTGCTGCACCTGGTCACCTCGGCCAACGTCGCCTGCGGGTTCCACGCCGGCGACCCGGCGACCCTGGTGGCCACGTGCTCGATCGCCGCCGAGCGCGGGGTGGCCGTGGGGGCGCAGGTGGGCTACGCCGACCTCGGCGGCTTCGGCCGCCGGTTCATCGACATGGCGCCCGAGGAGCTCTACGCCGACGTCCTCTACCAGCTCGGCGCCCTCGACGGCATCGCCCGCAGCCACGGGAGCGCCGTCTCCTACGTCAAGCCGCACGGGGCGCTCTACAACGCCGTCGTGCACCACGAGGAGCAGGCCGCGGCCGTGGTCCGGGCGGTCGCCGCCTACGACCCGGCCCTGCCGCTGCTCGGACTGCCCGGGTCGGTCCTGCTCGCCGCGGCCGCCGGGCGCGGGCTGCGCACCGTGCGCGAGGCGTTCGCCGACCGGGCCTACACGCCCGCCGGCACCCTGGTCTCCCGCCGCGAGCCCGGCGCGGTGATCCACGACCCCGCCGTCGTCGCCGAGCGCGTGGTGCGCATGGTCACCGCGGGTCAGGTCGAGGCGGTCGACGGCTCCGTGGTCACCCTGGAGGTCGACTCCGTCTGCGTCCACGGCGACTCCCCCGGCGCGGTCACCATCGCCCGGGCCGTCCGCGAACGCCTCGATGCCGCCGGCGTGACCGTGCGCGCGTTCACCGGCGGCTGACGTGCGCTTCCTGCCGTGCGGCCTCGGCGCCGTCCTCGTCGAGCTCGACGATTCCGCGACGCGCCGCCGCCTCGACGCGGCCCTGCGTGCCCACCCCCTGGACGGTGTGCGCGAGCACGTGCCCGCCGCCCGCACCGTGCTGCTCGTGCTCGAGCCCGGTGCCGACGCCCGGGCGGTCACGGCCCGGGTCCGGTCGCTGCCCCTGGCCGAGGACGCCGGCGCCGCCGACGGGGCCGAGCCGGTCGAGGTGCCGGTGCACTACGACGGGGAGGACCTCGCGGAGGTGGCCGCCACGCTCGGGATGACGCCCGCGGAGGTGGTCACCCGGCATACCGGGCAGGTCTGGACCGTCGAGTTCTGTGGATTCGCACCGGGATTCGGCTACCTCACCGGTGAGGCCGGTGACCTCGTCGTCCCCCGGCGGCGCGACCCCCGGCCGCGCATCCCGGCCGGCGCGGTGGCGCTGGCCGACCAGTACACCGGCGTCTACCCCCGCTCCTCCCCCGGCGGCTGGCAGCTCATCGGCACCACCACGGTGGCCATGTGGGACACCGCCCGCCCGACACCCGCCCTGCTCGCGCCCGGCACCCGGGTGCGCTTCTTCGACGAGGACCACGCATGAGCCGCCACGCCCTGACCGTCGAACGGGTCGGCCCGCTGGCCCTCCTGCAGGACCTCGGCCGCCCCGGGCACGCCCACCTCGGCGTCAGCCCCAGCGGCGCCGCCGACCGCGGGTCGCTGCGGACCGCGAACCGCCTCGTCGGCAACGCCGACGGTGCCCTGGCCGTCGAGGTGCTCGCCGGCGGCCTGGCGCTGCGCGCGTCCGCCGACGTCACCGTCGCCGTCACCGGGGCCCCGCTGCCGGTCCAGGTGGACGGGCGCGCGGTGGACTTCTGCGCCCCCGCCTTCGTCCCGGCCGGGTCGCTGCTGCGCCTCGGCACGCCGGTCACGGGCCTGCGCAGCTACCTCGCTGTCCGTGGCGGCCTGGCCGCGGAGCAGGTTTTCGGCAGCGGCAGCCGCGACACCCTCTCCGGCATCGGGCCGGAGCCGCTGGCCGTGGGCTCGGCGCTGCACGTCGCGGACGCCGATCCCGTTGCGGCGCCGCGCAGCTCGGACGTGCCGCGGCTGCACGGCGCCAGCCCGGGCGGCCTCGTGGTACGCGCCGTCCCCGGGCCGCGCGACGACTGGTTCGGGCCGGCCGGCGCCCGCGTCCTGACCGGCGTCAGCTGGACGGTCGCCGGCGACAGCGACCGCGTCGGCGTGCGCCTGTCCGGACCGGTGCTGGAGCGGCACCGGCGCGAGGAACTGGCCAGCGAGGGCGTGTTGCGCGGGGCCGTGCAGGTGCCACCATCCGGGCAGCCCCTGGTGTTCCTGGCCGACCACCCGACGACCGGCGGCTACCCGGTGGTCGCCGTGGTGGTCGAGGAGGATTGCGACCTGCTGGCCCAGGCCCGCCCCGGCGAGGGCGTCCGGGTCGAGCTCGTGCGCGGGCCCGAGCTCGGCTGAGCGGCCTCCCCACCACGCTCAGGTCAGCCGCCCCAGCGGTACTCCACCTCTGGACGACCCGGCCCCGCGTAGCGCGACCGGCGCAGCGCGAGCCCGCTGTCGCCGAGGTGCTCCAGGTAGCGGCGAGCGGTCACCCGGGAGATGCCCAGGCGCTCGGCCACCTCGCTGGCCGACGCCCCGGACGGCGACTCCCGCAGCACCCGCGCCACCTCGGCGAGCGACTCCTCGGCGATCCCCTTGGGCAGGTGGGCGGGGCCGCCGGCGCGCAGCCCGCCGAGCATCTGGTCGAGGTCGCGCTGGGTGGCCAGCGACCCGGCCGTGTCGACGTGGCTGCGGTAGTCCCGGTAGCGCTCGAGCCGCTCGCGAAGCGAGGCGAACGCGAACGGCTTGAGCAGGTACTGCACCACGCCCATCGACACGGCGCCCCGCACCGTCGGCAGGTCACGTGCGGACGTGACCGCGATGACGTCCGCCCGGTGCCCGGCGGCACGCATGGCCCGGACGACGTCCAGCCCGGCGATGTCGGGCAGGTGCATGTCGAGCAGCACGAGGTCGACCGGCCGGTCGCCCAGCACCTGCAAGGCAGCCTGGCCGGTCCGCGCGGTGCCCACCACGACGAACCCCGGCACGCGGCCAACGTAGGCGGTGTGGGCGTCGGCGGCCACCTGCTCGTCCTCGACCACCAGCACGCGCAGGTCTGCGCTCATGCGTCCTCCCCCACCCTCGCCGGGAGCCGCACGACGAACGTCGCCCCGGGCGGTCCCTCCACGGACAGGGTGCCCCCGAGGCGCAGCACGGACTGCCGGACGAGCGCCAGGCCCAGGCCCCGGCCGCCGGGGCCGCCGCCGGCCTTGGTCGACCAGCCGCGGGCGAAAGCGCGCTCGAGGTCCTCCGGCGGCAGGCCGGGCCCGGTGTCGCTGACGGTCAGCACCGCGCAGCCGTCCTGCCAGTCAGTGGCCACCCGGACGCGACGGGTGCCGGGTTGGCCGGTGACGGCCTCGAGCGCGTTGTCGACGAGGTTGCCGACGATGGTCACCAGATCCCGCGAGGGGACCACGCCCTCGGGCACGCCGCTGCCCTCGACCTCCAGCTCGATGCTCCGCTCGCTGGCCTGCGCGGCCTTGCCGAGCAGCAGCGCCGCGAGCGCCGGCTCCTGGACCGAGGCGACGACCTCGTCGGTGAGCCGCTGCGACACGGCCAGCTCGCCGGTCGCGAACGTCAGCGCCTCGTCGGCGCGGCCGAGCTCGATCAGCGACACCACGGTGTGCAGCCGGTTGGCCGACTCGTGGGCCTGCGAGCGCAGCGCCTCGGCCAGCCCCCGTGCGGAGTCCAGCTCGCCCGTCAGCGCCTCCAGGTCGGTGCGGTCGCGCAGGGTCGTCACCGTGCCGAGGTCCCGTCCCTGCCAGCTGGCGCGGGCCTGGTTGAGCACCAGCACGCGGGCGTCAGTGACGTGCAGCTCGTCCTCGCGCGGCTCCCCGGAGGCGAGCGTCCCGGTCAGGCTCGGCGTCAGCCCCGCCTCGGTGACCGGTCGCCCGACGACTGACTCGGGCAGCGAGAGCAGACGCCGCGCCTCGTCGTTGGCCAGGCGCAGCCGTCCCGCGCCGTCGATGAGCAGCAGCCCCTCGCGCACCGAGTGCAGCACGGCGTCGTAGTACTCGGCCATCTCCTGCAGCTCGGCCGCCCCCAGCCCTCCGGTCTGTCGGCGCAGCCTGCGGGCGACCAGCCAGCTGCCCGTGCCGAAGAGCACCGCGGCCAGGGCCGCCGCGCCGAGCAGCTCGGGCAGCTGGGAGGCGACGGCGGCCGCGACCGCCGTCTGCCGTATCCCCACCGACACCAGGCCGGTGACCGTGCCGGTGCTGTCACGCACCGGCACCACAGCGCGGACCGACGGGCCCAGCGTGCCGGTGTAGGTCTCGGTGAGGTCGCGCCCGCCGGCCGCAGCGGCGATGTGCCCGATGAACTGCCGCCCGATCTGCCGCGGGTCCGGGTGCGTCCAGCGCCGCCCGGCGGGGCTCATCACGACGACGAAGTCGGTGTCGGTCGAGCGTCGCACCTGCTCGGCCAGCGGCTGCAGCGTGGTCGTGGGGTCGGCGGTGCCCACCGCCTGCACGACCAGAGGCGTGGCCGCGACGGTGTGCGCCACGGCCAGCACCCGGGAGGTGGCCTGCTGCTCGCCGGCGTGCCGGGCCTGCACGTAGGCCCCGCCCAGCCCACCGGCCAGGACGAGCACGGCCACGAGCACCTGGGCGGCGAAGATCTGGCCGGCCAGGCTCCACCGGCGCGGGCTGGTCACGGCGCGGCCGGAGCGCAGCCCGCGACCCGGGCCACGAACTCAATGAACACAACGGTGACCCTAGCCACCGACCCTGCGCACCCTCGACCCCGACACGTCCGACCCCGGTGGCCACACGGCATACCGGGTCTGCCCGGGAGGAAGCATGTCCAGCACCCCCTCAGCGCCGACCGCGCCGGTCACCGGCCGGCGGCGCGACCGCACCCACTGGCTCTACGTCGCGGTGATCGTCGCCGTGGTCCTCGGCGTGGTCGTCGGGCTCGTGGCCCCCGACTTCGCGGTGGGCCTGAAGCCGATCGGCACCGGCTTCGTGAACCTGGTCAAGATGATGATCACCCCGGTCATCTTCTGCACCATCGTGCTCGGGGTCGGCTCGATCCGGAAGGCGACCCAGGTCGGCAAGGTCGGCGGCCTGGCGATCGGCTACTTCCTGGTGATGTCGACCGTCGCCCTCGCGATCGGCCTGGTCGTCGGCAACCTCATCCACCCCGGGTCGGGGCTGCACCTGACCAAGGCGCTGGCCGCGACCGGGCAGAAGCAGGTCAGCGGCGAGGCCGGCACGACCACCGACTTCGTCCTCGGGATCATCCCGACCACGCTGTTCTCCTCGCTCACCGAGGGCCAGGTGCTGCAGGCGTTGTTCGTCGCCCTGCTGGTGGGGTTCGCGATCCAGTCCCTCGGCGCCAAGGGGGCGCCCGCGCTCGCGGCGATCGAGAGCCTGCAGAAGGTCGTCTTCCGGGTGCTGGCCATGGTGATGTGGGCCGCCCCGGTCGGCGCGTTCGGCGCGATGGCCGCGCTCGTCGGCGCGACCGGCGCGAAGGCGCTGGTCTCCCTGGCCCAGGTCATGCTCGGCTTCTACGCCACCTGCGCGATCTTCGTGATCGTCGTGCTCGGCACCCTGCTGCGCCTCGTCGCCGGCGTCTCGATCTTCCGGCTGCTGCGCTACCTCGGCCGCGAGTTCCTGCTGATCCTGTCCACGTCCTCCTCGGAGACGGCGCTGCCGCGGCTGATCGCCAAGATGGAGCACCTGGGTATCTCCCGGCCCGTCGTGGGCATCACCGTGCCGACCGGCTACTCCTTCAACCTCGACGGCACCGCGATCTACCTGACCATGGCGTCACTGTTCGTCGCCGACGCGCTCGGCAAGCCCATGTCGATCGGCGAGCAGGTCTCGCTGCTGGTCTTCATGGTCATCGCGTCCAAGGGCGCGGCCGGGGTCACCGGCGCCGGGCTGGCCACGCTCGCCGGCGGCCTGCAGTCGCACCGCCCCGATCTGGTCGACGGCGTCGGGATCATCGTCGGCATCGACCGCTTCATGTCCGAGGCGCGGGCGCTGACCAACTTCGCCGGCAACGCGGTGGCCACCGTCCTCATCGGCACGTGGACCGGTGAGATCGACAAGGGCCGCACCGAGGAGGTGCTCAGCGGCCTGGTCCCGTTCGACGAGACCGCCGCCGACGACCACGGCGGTGGCCGCGAGGTCGAGCGCGAGCGGGAGCTCACCACCGTCTGAACCACCACGGCAGGTATGCCGCGCCCCTCACCGGGGGCGCGGCATACCCGCGTCCGGGGCCGGGCTGGGAGGCTGGGGGCATGCGCCTGGAGGAGTCGGAGTGCCGCGAGCGGTTCGGCGCCGCCCGCCGGGTGGTGCTGGCCACCTGCGGCGTGGACCGGCAGCCGCACCTCGTGCCGGTCACCTTTGCCCTGGTCGGCAACGTCGTGGTGAGCGCGGTGGACCACAAGCCCAAGACGACGACCCGGCTGCGCCGGCTGGCGAACATCGCCGAGAACCCTTCTGTCGCCTTGCTGCTCGACCACTACGAGGACGACTGGGACCGGCTCTGGTGGGTGCGTGCGGACGCCCATGCGACGGTCGTCACGGGCGGCCCGGAGTGGTCGCAGGCCCTCGCGTGGCTGGTGGAGCGCTACCCGGCGTACGCCACCACCCCGCCGACCGGCCCGGTGGTCCGGGCGGAGGTCACGCGCTGGTCGGGCTGGGCGGCCGCCCCCACGTCATGACGGCGGTCGCGACGGCGGATCCGTCGCGCCCGCACCCGTTCTGGCGTCCCGAGCGCCGTCACGGCAAGGTCAGCGCAGCGGGTGCGCCCGGTAGTGCCGGCGCCAGATGATCCGGTAGACCCCGAGGTACTTCGGCAGCGAGCGCAGCCCCGGGATGAACGGCAGGAGCAGCAGCCCCAGCGACAGCAGCGCCATGAGGGCCCAGACCTGGGCGTCGGCGTTGTCGGAGGTGTTGAACGGGGGCACCTGGTACCAGAAGGTGTAGAGCCACAGCCAGGGCTGGCCGGGGTAGTTGCCCGTCTCGTTCATCATGCCCCACTGGTCACCGCCGAGGTTGCGGGCACGGGCCTGGTCCTCGAGGTAGGTCCCGTCGGCCAGCAGCAGCAACGCCTTCGTGGAGTTGCCGCCGTAGAAGCCCGGTTCGGCCAACGCCCCGTCGAGGCCGCCGGCCTGGGCCTGCTGCAGGTAGGCGGTGGTCATCACGGGCACCGGCCCGTAGCTGCCCCGGGCCACCGCGGCGGGGTTGCCGTCGGGGGCCTTGCCCAGCGCGTCGGAGTACGCCGTCGCCCACTTCGTGCGCTGGTCCGGGGTGGCCGCACGCCAGGTGGCCAGGGCCAGGCTGAGCAACGGCGAGCCCTGCAGCTGGGACAACGGCTTGATGACCAGGTCGTTGGCCGAGTCCACTGGCGTGGTCACGCCGGCCCACTTCTGGAGCTTGAGCGGGCCGAGGGTCTGGCCAACCGCGTTGGTGTTGTACGGCCCGCCGTACCCGGCGCTGGTGCTCGTGCCGGCGAGCTCGGCCGCCGCGGTGGCGACGACGTCGTTGGGCGCCGACGTGGCCCAGCTCTGCAGCGTGATCGCCTTCTCGTCGGGGGAGGAGAAGACGGCGGCGAGGCCGACCGTCAGCAGGGCCACCACCGCGAGGGCGATGACGAACTCCTTGACCAGGTCGTAGGGCCGCGTGGCCTTGGTCGCGATGGCGGTCATGCGCCTTCCTCCTCACCGATCGGCGGGACGACGCCGTGACGACGCACCAGCACCAGGTGCAGCACGGTGATGATCCCGACGACGACCGGCAGCAGCACGACGTGCCACAGCAGCATTTGCGCGGGGTTGAGCACGTTGAAGAACGCGCCGACCCCGACGGAGTTCAGCCCGTCCTTGGCCTGCGTGCTGATCCACTGGGAGTCGAAGTTGCTCTGGACGAGGTAGCCGGTGAAGGCCGTGCCGATCGAACCGAGGAAGCAGACCACGCCGGTCATCCACGTCAGCGCGCGCTTGCCTCGCCAGGCCGCCATGAAGAACTTGCCCCAGAGGTGGATCACCATGAACGCGAAGAAGAGCTCGACGCTCCACAGGTGCGTCGAGTTGGTGAAGTGGCCCAGGCCTGAGGTGTGCCACCACACCGAGCCGCCGATGGCGAGCACTCCGCCGGTGACGAGGACCACGACGAACGCGGCCAGGGTCAGCACGCCGAAGACGTAGATGGCAGAGGCGACGTAGGCCGGCTGACGGTCCGGGAGCGCCTGTCCCGGCGGCACCGTGCGGGCGACCCGACCCCGGAAGCGGGCGGTCCAGCTCGGTCCGGAGGGACCACTGACGCGGGCCAGCCCGCCTTGCGCGGTGGTCACGGCTGGTCCTCGGTCTCGTAGCGCTCGGGGTGACGCCCGAGCGGCAGGAACACAGCGGCGGCGAACACGACGAGCATCAGCCCGATGACCACGAGGTTGGCCACGGAGATCTGGATCCACCCCCAGTGGACGTAGGTTCCGGCAGTGTCTGCCGCGACGGCGCTCACCATGGGACACCTCCAGTTGGTCCGGTCACCCTCAGTGGACGCCGAACCGTACGTGGCGGGACAGGGACCAAGGACACCGAGCGAAGGGCCGTGCTACCCGGTCGTGTTGGATGGCGGGATGGTGCCCCTTGACCTCGACGTCATCCGGCTGACCCTGCACGTGCTCGCCGCAACGGTGTGGGTTGGCGGGCAGATCGTGCTGGGCGCGCTCGTCGGCCCGCTGCGCCGGGCCGCTCCGGCGACGACAGCAGTCGCCGCGAACGCGTTTGCGCGCGTGGCGTGGCCGGCGTTCGCCGTCCTGCTGCTCACCGGCATGTGGAACCTGGCCGTCGAGCACACCCAGGGCAAGCACCCCGGCGCGCTGGGCGTGAAGCTCGTCCTCGTGGTCCTCTCCGGCCTCGGTGCCGCCCTGCACTCGGCGGCGAAGACCCCTGCGGCGCGGGGAGTCTGGGGCGCGGTCGGCCTGCTCGGGGCACTGGGTGCGGTGCTGATGGGTGTCGCCATCACCGAGGCCGGCTGACGGCGGCCGGCCCCGAGGCCGGGTCAGAGCAGCTGGGGCACGCTGCGGGCCGCGGTGTAGAGGGCCACGAGCACCAGCAGCACGGTGAACGCCCGCGACAGCGTCCGCGGGGGAACCCGTGAGGCGACGCGACCGCCGAGGACGCTGCCGACGATGGCGACCAGGGTGAACGTGCCCAGCAGGAGCCAGTCCGGGTGCATTCCCTGGCCGGCCCGGGCCAGCAGCGCCGAGGCGCTGTTGACGGCGATGACCAGCAGTGAGGTGCCCACGGCCACCGGCATGGCGAAGCCGAGGGAGATCACCAGCGCGGGGACGACGGCGAAGCCGCCCCCGACGCCGAAGAACCCGGTCAGCAGGCCGACCGCGGTGGCGGTGAGCAGCACCCGGGCGGCGCGGGGACAGTCGCAGGTCCAGGGCGCCAGGGTCAGGACCGGCTGCCGGCTGAGGTCCGTGGCGTCGGAGGCGTTGGCAGGCGTATGCCGGGCGGTGCGGCTGCGCGCGTACATCCCCATGGCCACGACGAGCATGAGCGCCGAGAACGCGGTGAGCAGCAGGTTGGGCGGGATGCCGGTGGACAGGCGCGAGCCCGCCCAGGAGCCGGCGACCCCGAGCACGCCGAAGACCAGGCCCTGCGCGACCCGGACGCGTCCCTGGCGGGCGTGCGCGGCCAGCCCGGCCAGGGCGGTGACGCCGACGATGAGCAGCGAGCCGGTGGTGGCGCTCCTGGTGTCCTGGCCCAGCAGGTAGACCAGGGCCGGGACGGTCAGGATCGAACCGCCTCCGCCGAGGGCGCCGAGGCTCAGGCCGATGAGCAGGCCGACCGGGAGGGCCAGAGCGAGCACGTCAGCTGATGGAGACGCGCGGTTGGGCGCTCACGATGGGCAGCCCGGCGGCCGCGGCCTGCTCGTCGAAGGAGTCGTCGACCGCGACGACGGGGTGGCCGGCACGAGCCAGGACCGACGCGGCGATGGAGGCGCGGTAGCCGGCGCCGCAGTGCACCCAGACCTCGCCGCCGGGCACCTCGTCCAGCCGGTCGAGGAGCTCGTGCAGCGGGAGGTGAACCGCACCGTCGATGTGCGCCTCGTCCCACTCGGGGATGCGCCGCACGTCCACGACGGCGACGCTGCGGTGGTGGCGCACCTGGGCCAGGTCGGCGAACGTCGCGGTGCGGAAGCTGCCGAGCCGGTCGGCGGTCCACTGCCCCGGGGAGCCGGTGGCGGCCGCCGCCGGCCGGTCGATGCCGATGCGGGCCAGCTCGCGCTGGGCCTCGGCCACCTGCTCGGCGGTCTCCCCGAGCAGCGTCACGGGGGTGCCCCACGGGATGAGCCAGCCGAGGTAGGTGGCGAGCTGCCCGTCGATACCGAAGTTGAAGGTGCCGCGGACGTGCCCGGCAGCGAAGGCGGTCCGGCTGCGCAGGTCGACGAGCCACTCCCCCGCCTCGAGCCGGCGGCGCAGCTCGTCCTTGTCGGCGGTCCTGGGGGCGCTCAGGTCGGCTGCGTCCGGCCCGGCGGCGTTGGCGGGGGCCATGTGGGCGTAGTAGGCGGGCCAGGTGTCGAGGGCGGCGAGCAGCTCGTCGACCCATTCCTGCTCGGCCTGGGTCAGGGCCGGGTTGGTGCGCTTCTCCTGGCCGATCGTCGAGGACGTCGCCTCGGACTGGGTGGCCGAGCAGAAGCTGCCGAAGCCGTGCGTGGGCAGCACCTGCGCCTGCTCGGGCAGCTCGGCGGCGAGCCGGTTCGCCGAGTGGTACTGGTGATGCACCAGCGCATGGGTGTGCTCCGGGCCGAGCAGGTCTGGGCGGCCGGTGGAGCCGAACAGCAGCGACCCGCCGGAGAAGACCCCGACCTGCTCGCCGTCCGCCTCCAGGGCGTAGGACAGGTGGGTCCAGGTGTGCCCGGGGGTGGCGATGGCGCGGACCCGCAGCGCCGGGCTGACCTCGACCACGTCCCCGTCGCGGACGGGAACCCGGTCGTAGGAGACCTGGTCGTCCGCGTTCAGGTGGTATGCCGCGCCGGTCACCTTCGCCAGGGCCAGCCCGCCGGTGACGTAGTCGTTGTGGAGGTGGGTCTCGAACACGTGGGTGATCCGCACCCCCGCCTCGTGCACGACGTCGAGGACGCGGTCGATGTCGCGCTGGGGGTCGACGACGAGGGCGACATCGCCGTCATGGGCGACGTAGCTGCGGTCCCCCAGGGTCGGGGTCTCGACCGGGATGATGGTCACCATCGGGTGGGCCGTCCTTTCGGGAGTCGCGCCTGTCTCCGGCTCCGTACCGACCAGAGTACGGCATACCCCAGGGGGTATCGTTGACTCAGCCCGAACGCCACAGCACGACGGACCCGAGGAGCACCGATGGTCGAGCTCAACCCGGACGAGATGACCCCCGTCCTCAACCGCCTGCGGCGCGCCCAGGGCCAGCTCGGCGGCGTGCTGCGGATGATCGAGGAGGGCCGCGACTGCAAGGACGTCGTGACCCAGCTCGCCGCGGTCAACCGTGCCCTCGACCGGGCCGGCTTCGCCATCATCTCCAGCGGGCTCAAGCAGTGCCTGGCCGACCCCGACAGCGCCGACTCGATGGACACCGAGGCGCTGGAGAAGCTCTTCCTGTCCCTGGCCTAGGTGGTGTGCCCGGGCAGACCCGCGCGCGCCTCGCGTCGGGCCTCACCCTGCCCTCGGCGCCGCCCGGACGCCGGGTTGAGCAGGAGCATCCCCGCGGCGGCCGCCGCGACCGCCTCGGCGACGAGGCTGAACGTCTTCTGCGGGTACCAGGTCGGGTCGAACATGTCGGGCAGCGGCCCGACGGCCCCGATGTCGACATACCGGTAGAGCAGGACCGCAGCCACCCCCGCGAGGGCGACCACGAAGGCGACCAGGACCGCCCACCGGCGGCGTACCAGGAGCACCAGGAGCGCTGCCACCAGGGCCAGGAGCGCCTCCAGGCGGAACAGCTGCCCCTCGCTGACCCGCACCGGCCCGCTGCCGACCACGGGGTCGAACTGCGCCGCCAGGTTCCAGTGCACGTAGGCGTCCACGGCCAGGCCGGCCGCGGTCACGAGCCTGAGCATCATCCCGACCATGCCGCTCAGCCGACCTTCAGCGTCAGGTCCATGCCGCGCTCCTTGTGGCTGTCGACCGAGCACCACAGCTCATACGACCCCTGCTGCAGGGTCACCGTGAGGTCCCCGGTTTGCCCCGGGGACACGGTGGCGGACGACTGCTGGGCGACACCCGGCCCCTTGATGTTGAGGTTGTGCGGGAACGTGCCGGCGTTGTGGATGGTGAAGGTGTAGGTGCCGGCCTTCACGGGCTTCGGGGTCAGCACGATCGAGAACTCCTTCTCGACGACGCTGACCGGCTGTCCCGTCGCCGTGGCCTTGGCACTCGTTGACGGCGCCGCCGCGGAGCCGCCACCGCCGCTCGTCCCGCCGCAGGCGGCGAAGGTGAGGAGCGCGGCAACCACACCCACCATCACCGCGCGGTCCCTTGCTGTCCGTCCCATCACGCACCTCCCGTCAGGGCCTTCGTGGAGACCACGGTCCAGCACCCCGTCCGGGTTCACCGGCAGCGGGCGACGGGAGCCTCCGGGGGTGATCCGGGGGCTCGGCGGCGCGCCTACGAGTCGCGCAGCGCGAACCAGACGGCAGTGGCCGGGTCGGAGGTCTCGTTGGCCCACTGGTGCGGCTGCTCCCCGACGAAGTGCAGGGAGTCCCCCGGGCCGAGCTCGAACCGCGTGCCCGCGATGGTGAAGACCAGTGCCCCCTCGGTCAGCAGGACGAGCTCCTCCCCCGGGTGCAGCATCGGCTTGTCCCCGCTGCACGCCCCGGGTTCGACGGTGGCCATCGCGGCCGCTCCCCTGAAGTGCGCGTAGCCGCCGGAGAGGCCGTCGAGGTGCAGGCCCCGGTGGGGAGTGAACACGCCCTGACGCTCCTCGGCGCGGGTCAGGGTCGCCAGCTCGGGCTCCCCCTCGTCGACCTCGGTGAAGTAGCTGACCGGGCGCTCGAGCGCGGCGCAGATCTTCAGCAGGGTCGTGATGGTGGGCACCATGTCGTTGCGCTCGATCTTGTGGATCGCGGCGGCGGACACCTCGGCACGGACCGCCAGCTGCTGCAGGGACAGGCGCTGCTCCTGCCGGAGCCGCTGGAGCTTGGGCCCGATGGCGCCGACGATGCCCTCGACGTGCTCGCCGACCCGAGCCGGGCGCGTCGGACGCTTCCGGACCTCTGTTGCGCGTCTGCGCTCGGCCATGCCCGCTCCTCCGAACGGCACCATCAGATCCACTGTGGTGAATCCCTGTGCACCTAAAAGTCGTGCCCGACGGTCGGCAACCGTACACGTCAGGCAACGCCACGGCTCACGCTCGCCGGCTAGCCCGAACCGTCGCGCCTGTCGCCCTCCGTCGCACCCACGAACGCCTCCCGGCCGACGTCTCGAGGTACAGCTGCCAGTGCGCCCGGGCGGCGCGCTCCCAGCTGAACCGCGTCACCAGCGAGCGGCCTGCCTCGACCAGCCGGGACCTCAGCGCGGAGTCGGTCGCCACCGCCCGCATCCCCTCGGCCAGCGACCACGGATCGCCGACCCGGGTCAGGACGGCGGTATCGCGGTCGGTCAGGTACTCGCGCAGCACGGCGATGTCGCTGGCCACCACGGGCAGCCCGGCGGTCATGGCCTCCAGGACGGCCAGCCCCCAGCCCTCCTTGACGGAGGGGAAGGCCAGCGCGTCGGCGCTGCGGTAGTGGAGGTTCAGCGCCGCCTCGCTCACCGTGCCCCCGAGGATGACGTCGCGGCCGAGCTCCAGGCCGAGACCCGGCAGCATGCCCAGTGCCTGCTCACGGTAGGCGGCGTAGTCCTGGAACGAGTGCCCGCCCACGACGACCAGGGCGGGACGGGGCTCCAGCTCCCGGGCCAGGATCGCCAGGGCCTGCAGCAGGTGCACGCTGCCCTTGCGCGGCTCGATCCCGCCCACGGCGAGGAAGACGAACCGGTCCGCCAGCCCCAGCTCCTGCCGCAGCGCGGTCCGCTCCGCGGGCTCGACGGCCGGGAAACGGCGCGCGTCCACACCGTTGTGGATCACCCGGGCCGACCTGCCGAACTCGGCCTGCAGCCGGGCCCGCCAGTCCTCGCTGACGACCACCAGCCGGTCCGGCTCGAGGATCGCCTGGCGCTGGCACTCGACCAGCGCCGGAGTGGTGAAGTCGTCGACGTGGTGGACCGTGCGCAGCACCTGCACGTCAGCGCCGGAGTCGCGCACGCGGGCCGCCGCACGCGCGGAGATGCAGTCCTGGGTGTGCAGGATGTCGACCTCGTCGGCCACCGCCCGCAGGCCCTCCTCGAGGGCGTCGACCGAGGCGAACACCCTCTCCTCCAGCGTCGGCCGTTGCTCGGGGGCCGGGACCAGGGTGTACGGCGCACGGACCGGTCGATGGAACCCCTGCTCCTGGTCGCCGAGCGAGACGACGCGGACCGGCAGGCCCAGGTCGACCATCGCCTCGGCCAGGGACAGGGTGTGCACCACGCCGCCGCGCGGTTTGGTCGAGTAGCTGACCAGCGCGACCCGGGGCCGGGAGGCTCGGCTCACAGCGCCCGCCCCGCCAGGTCCAGGTCCCCGGTGGCGACCGCGGCGGCGACCAGGGAGGCCCGCGCCGCGGTCTCGGTGACGATGCAGCCCGCCCGCTGGAGCCGCTCCCGCTGCGCGGCAAGGCCTTGCGGATCTGCTTCGGTGCCGAGGACGTAGGACACGACCTGCGGACCCCCGCCCGCCATGGCCGCCTCGCACGCGGGTGCCAGCACGCCGGCAGGGTCGGGGTGGGCGCCGAGACCGAGCACGACGTCCACGACGATCGCCGCCACCTGCTCGTCGGCGGCATGCTCGGCCAGCACGTCCAGCCGGGCCTCGGCGTCGATCATCGGGTGGGGCCGGCCGCGGGTGAACTCCTCCTCACCGAGGTCGAGGCACTGGTGCGACCCCGGAGGGGCCGGCAGGCCCCAGCGCGGGTTGATCGGCACGTTCGACCTGACCTCGCCCAGCACCCGGCTCAGGAGGACCAGGGACTCGTAGCAAAGGGTCCCGCCGGAGAACAGGCCTCGGACCAGGGTCCGCTGCGGCGCGAGCCGGCGACGGGCCTGCGCCACCGAGGGCCCGGCGGTCGCGGTCGTGGCCGGTGCCGAACGGCCGAGGACGTCCAGCGTGGCCACCACGCCGCCCTCGAGCGTGTCGGCGAGCCGGACCCCTGCCGGGGCGACGAAGCCCGGGTCCAGCCCGATGAGCGCGGCCACCACCGGGGTGCCACCACCGGCACCCAGGACGGTGGCCGCGACGTCCGGCGCCGGCGGCTTCGAGACGAGGAGGATGACGTCGGTGCCCGGGTCGTCCCGCAGGGCCGCGAGCGCCTGGAGGCTGGTCCGCCCGGCGACCGCACGGGACAGGTCGCGGCCGCCGACCCCGATGACCTGGCTGACGCCGGCACCCCACCGGTCGAGCAGGGACATGACCTCCTGGGCGCCGGTGCCCGCGGCCGCCACCACGCCGACACGACCGGGCCTGACGACGTTGGCGAAGCCGAGCCCCACCCCGCCCACCATCGCCGTGCCGGCGCCGGGCCCCATGACCAGCAACCCCCTGGCCCGGGCGAGGTCCTTGAGGCGCACCTCCTCGTGGACGGGCACGTTGTCGCTGAACAGCAGCACGTGCAGGCCCGCCGACAACGCCTCGCAGGTGACGAGCGGGGCGTACTCCCCCGGCACCGAGACGACCGCCACGGTCGACCCCGGTTGGGCCTGCACCGCCTGGCGCACCGTCCTCGGCTCCGGCTCCGCGGTCCGCTCGCCGGAGGCGGGTCGGGCCGCAAAGGCGGCCCGCTCCCCCGCGTCGAGGGCCTCCTCGGCCGCCCCGGGCGTCGCGGCCCGGACCGCGATGACGAAGTCGTTCGGGTCGGCCCCGGCCACCGCGGAGGGGTCGACCTGCTCGTCGCGCAAGGCCTGCAGATTGGCCGGGGTCCCCATCGCGGCGCTCGCCCAGTCGACGCCCGCGGTCTGGCGCATGGCCCTCATCGCCTCGAGCTGGACGACCGAGTCCACGTAGGTGTCCGTGAACGTCCGGACCTCGACCGTCACGCCGAAGCCTCCTCCCGGTCGAGCGCGGCCACGATCCGGGTGCCGGCGGTGGGGTCGTCCCCGCGGGCGCGCAGGGTCGGCGCGGCGAGTGACGCCGTGGTGATGACGGCCAGCGCTCCCCCGCCTCGCAGGAACCGGGTCGCGGCCCGCACCTTCGGGCCCATGCTCCCCTCGGGGAACTGCCCCGCGGAGAGGTGGCGCTCAGCGTCCGCCACGTCGATGCGACCCAACCGGCGCTGGGTGGGCGTCCCGAAGTCGACCATCACGGCCTCGACCCCGGTGACCAGCACGAGGGCGTCGGCCCCGAGCTGGCGGGCGAGCTCGGCGGCGGCGTAGTCCTTGTCGATGACCGCGTCGACCCCGTCCCAGACGGCGCCGCGGCGGGCCACGGGGATGCCTCCCCCGCCGTCGGCCACCACCACGTGCCCGGCGTCGAGCAGGCACCGCAGGGCCCGGATCTCGACGAAGCCGAGGGGCTGCGGTGACGGGACGACGCGGCGGTACCCGCGGCCGCTGTCCTCGACGAGCACCCAGCCACGGGTCGCGGCCAGCCCAGCTGCCTCGGACCGGGAGTAGAAGGGACCGATGGGCTTGGAGGGATGCTCGAACGCGGGGTCGGCGAGGTCGACGATCACGTGGCTGAGGATGCCCACCACGGGGTGGCGGCCGCCGCAGGCCCGGTAGACCGCGATCGCGATGAGGGACCCCAGCTGGCCCTGCGTCATGGCGTCCAGGGCGAACAGCGGCATCTCCGGCACGGCGTCGCGCGCCCTCTCCTGCTGGATCGCGAGGTTGCCCACCTGGGGACCGTTGCCGTGCACGATGACGACCCGCCACCCGTCGTCGAGCAGCTCGCGGATCGACGCGGCCATCGCGTCGGCGTGCTCGCGCTGCTGCTCGTAGGTGCCCGCCTCACCCGCAGGGATGATGGCGTTACCGCCCAAGGCGACCACCGCGATACCCGTCACGGCGCCTCGATTCCTCAAGGGATGTCGGTCCTGGACCGGTCGCGGCCAGGTGCGTACATCATACGATGTGGGTATGGCCGATGGTGTATGCAGCACGGCCGGCCCGGAGGGGATGCCATCGGGGTCCGGCGCTCCCGAGCTCCCGGCGGAGGCGGTGGCCCGGTTCTCCGCCGCCGAGACCCGCCTCTACCCCCTGGTCCTGGTCGACCCGGCCGGCTACGAACGGGCCGTCGCGGCAACGGGCAGGCTGCTGGCGGGGCTGCGCGCCGACTGCCTGGACATCGCGGCGGTGCTGGCCCGGCGCGACCCGCTGGTCACCTCCCTGGCCACCACGTCCAGTGCAGACATGGCCGGGCTCGGCGGGCTCTCGCCCGAGACCGTGGTGGACGCGGCCTGCGCCGTGCGGTGCCGGGAGCTGTGGGCGCAGGAGCGGGCCCGCAGGGCGCAGAACCGTGTCGCGGCGGCGCGGGCGGCGGGGCAGGAGTGGCTGGTCGAGGAGCCGGACGCCGACGCCGTGATGACCGGCGAGCTCCGCCAGGTCCAGATCCACGTGCCGACCGGCACCGTGCTCGTCGGCGTGGTGGGGGCCGGCGGCGCGGGGAGCACGGCATACGAGGTGCAGGTGATCCCGGCACCGGCGGCCGACGGGACGTCGCCCCCGGAGGTGAGCGAGACCTACAGCGACCGGGCCTCCTGGCTCGAGGCCCTCCAGAGGCACCGGGAGGCGCTGTCGTCGCGCCGGTGACCGTCCTTCGGCACCTTGACAGGGCCAACGGCCGAAACGTTTGCTAAGGGATACGGTTCGTTTCGCTCAGTGAACGACTGGGGAGAGCCATGAGCGTCCACCCCGCACCCCATGCACCGTCACCAGATGCATCCGCTGCCGCGCTGGCCTCCCTCGTGGTGGACCTGCAGGCCCGCGGGCTGAGGGTGGAGGTCCCCCTCGAGCGGCGGCGCGGGGGCGCGGGACCGACGGACTCCGGGATGCTCTGGGTCGGCGGGGTCCCCCTCACCGTGCCGATGGACAACGCCTCCGCCGCCGGCTCGCCCTACGTGCTCCGGGCCGAGGACGAGGGTTACGCGATCTTCCGGGACGGCGAGCGGCTGGCCGGCGCCTCCGCCCAACGCCGCCCGCGCTTCTACGACCTGTCCACCGCCGACGGCGTCCCGTACTGGAAGATCGGCCTGCTCCACCTCGACTCGTTCGCGAGCACGGTGGTGCAGACCTGCGCCTACTGGGGCCACGCGGACCAGTGCCGCTTCTGCGGGATCGAGGTGTCGCTCGACGCGGGGCGCACCATCGTCAAGAAGACCCCCGAGCAGCTGGCGGAGGTCGCGGTTGCGGCCCGGGAGCTGGACGGGGCGGTCGACGCCACGCTGACGACGGGCAGCTCCAACGGGGTCGACCGCGGGGCGCGCTACGTGGCCCGGTGCGCCCAGGCGGTCAAGGAGGCCGCCGGGCTGCCGGTCGAGATCCAGTTCGAGCCTCCGCGCGACCTCGACGTCATCGACGAGGTGGGCGAGATGGGGGTCGACTCGGTGGGCATCCACGTCGAGTCCTTCGACCCGGACGTGCTGGCCAGCGTCGCGCCGGCCAAGGCCCGCACCGGGATCGAGCGCTACTTCGAGGCGTGGACCCGTGCGGTCGACGTCTTCGGCCGGGGCCAGGTCTCCACCTACGTCATCCTCGGCATGGGCGAGGACCCCGACGTGACCCTCGACGGCTGCCGGCGGGCGGTGGACCTGGGCGTGTTCCCCTTCGTCGTCCCGCTGCGGCCCGTCGCCGGGAGCCTGATGGAGGACGCCCTGCCCCCCGACGGGGCCTACACCGAGCGGATGTACCGGGCGGTCGCCGGCTACATGGCCGCACGGGGCATGCACTCGTCCATCGCCAAGGCGGGCTGCGCCCGGTGCCAGGCCTGCTCCGGGCTCACCCCCGTCGCCTCGGCCCTGCGATCCTCGCCGTTGCTGCAGATCGGCCGGCCACCGCAGGCTGGGTGACCGAGCGGGGCATGCCGTGACCGCCGCCGACGCCTCCGCCACCCGGCCGGGCCGGGCCACCGGCGTCCGCCCCGCCCATGCCGCGCCTTCGCCCGTCGTGTGCCGGGAGGCGGGCTCACCCGGGGATCTGGTCGCACACTTCGCGGTGCGGCACGAGGTCTTCGTCGTGGAGCAGGCGGTCTTCGCCGGCTCGGACCGGGACGAGCGCGATGCCCGGTCCTCGACGGTCCACGTCGTCGGGTGCTGCGACGGCGTCGTCGTGGGCAGCGTCCGGCTCTACGAGCTCGACGCCCGGACCGGCCTCTGGCAGGGAGACCGGCTCGCCGTCCTGGCGCCGTTCCGGGTCCACGGCCTGGGCGCGCCGCTGGTCCGCTGCGCGGTCGCCCTCGCCGGGGCGCGCGGCGGCCGGGCGATGGTGGCGCACATCCAGCTGCCCAACGTCGCGTTCTTCACCCGGCTCGGGTGGGAGCCGGTGGGCGGCCCGGAGACGTACGTCGGGCTTCCCCACCAGCAGATGCGTGTCGCGCTGCCCTCACCGGAGCGCGGCGCCTCCCTCGCCCGCGCCCTCGCCGAGGGCACGGACGCCTGAGGTCGTGCCCCGGGCAGGGTCAGCGCTGCAGGCCGGTCACCGGGGTGAGGGCCAGGTCGAGCACCGTCGCCCGCCGGTCACCGGAGGCCAGCCGGAGCAGCCCGGTGTCGTCGATGACACCGACGACCGCGGCGTCCAGACCGCGCGCATGGAAGGCCGACACACACTCCCCCGCGCGGCCCGGCGGTGCGCAGAGCAGGAAGGCGTATGCCGGGAAGCAGCTCAGCCACGCGGCCATCGGCACCCCGGGCGGCCGGGGCAGGCGGTCGAGGTCGACCGTGACGCCGAACCGGCCCCACTCCAGCAGCATGGCCAGCGAGCCCACCAGGCCGGCCATGCTCACGTCCTTCGCCGCGACGGCGGCGCCCGACCCGGCGATCCGGGCCAGCAGCCGGACGTCCCCGGCCAACTCGGCGCCCCGCTCGTCGAAGGACCTGAAGAAGGGGAAGTCCTCGCGCATCGTGCCGTCGGTGCAGCACGCGACCACGAGTGACTGTCCCGCCGCGACGTGGGTCAGTGACAGCACCTTCTCGGCCCTTCCGACGCCGAACGCGGACACGGCAGGCGACCCATCGTGCAGGGTGAGGTGCCCACCCACGACCGGCACGTCATACAGCCGGCTCGCCGCCTGCATGCCGCGCAGCGCCTCCCGGGCCAGGTCGACGGTGCCGACGATGGTGTCGACGATCGCGCACGGCATGGCCCCCATCGCGGCCAGGTCGTTGACGTTGGTCAGGACTGCGGCGAAGCCGGCGCCGTAGGGGTCGCGGGCCACGAAGGCGGGCAGCAGCGCCTCCCCGCAGGCGATCACCTGGCCGTCAGGGGAGCCGGCCACGCCCGCGGCGCCCATCCGGACCACCGCTCCGTCGTCACCGGGGCCGTGGACCCAGCTCGCCGCGCCCATCACCTCGCTGACCAGGCCGATCTCCGCCTTGGCCCGCAGGGCGGCGTGGGTGCGCAGGTGGGCCGCCAGCTGCTCCAGGTCGCCGAGCCCACCGGCTCCGCCCGGGGTCGCGTCCATGACGCCCTCCCTCCCGCGCCCTGTCGGAAAGTGTATGAGCCTTTTAACATAGAGAACGTGTCGCTGCCGACCTTTCTGAGTCTGCCGGAGCGAGGGAGCAAGCCACGCGTCGCGGGACTGACCCACGTCCTCGACAAGGGGGCCAGCGTCGCCACGACCGAGGCGGTGCTGGCGTCGGGCGCAGCGCACCTCGACCTCTGGAAGCTCGGCTGGGGCATCGCCTACGTCGACCCCGGGCTCCCGGCCAAGCTGTCGCTGCTCGCCGCGGCCGACGTGCGGGCCTGCCTCGGGGGCACCCTGATGGAGATCGCCTGGTGCCAGGGCAAGGTCGACGAGTGCCTGGACTGGGCGTCCGGGGCCGGCCTCTCCTGCGTCGAGGTCTCCCGGGGCGTGGCGCCCATGCCGGTGGCGGACAAGCGGGACCTCATCCGGCGCGCGGTCGGGCGGTTCGTCGTGCTCTCCGAGGTGGGCAGCAAGGACCCGCAGGAGCAGGCGAGCCCCGCGGAGTGGGCCGCGGAGGTCGCCGGTGACCTCGACGCCGGGGCGAGCTGGGTGATCGCGGAGGGCCGGGAGAGCGGCACCGTCGGCCTCTACCGCCCCGACGGCACCGTGCGGGAGGAGCTCGCGCAGGCCGCCCTTCGCGGCGGCGGCCGGGACCGGGTGTTCTTCGAGGCGCCGCGCAAGGACCAGCAGGCCTGGTTCATCCGCGAGTACGGCCCCGAGGTGAACCTGGCCAACATCGCCCTCGAGGACGTCCTGGCCCTCGAGACGCTGCGGCTCGGGCTCCGCGCGGACACCTGCGCCGTCCACGCCCCCTGGGTGCCGACGTGAGCCGGACGCCGGTGGCGCGGCGACCCAACCTGGTGCCCGGCGCCTACCGGGGCGTCGCCGTCTCGGACGTCACCTGCGAGCTCGACGAGGGTTCGCTGGCGGCGCACTTCGTCGGTCTGGAGGCCTACCGGCGGACCCGGTTCATCGTGGTCCGGCGCGGTGACCAGACCGCGGTCGTGTCGGTGGAGAAGGCGTCCGCCGCGGACGGGGAGGACCCGCTGTTCGTGCCAATCACCGGCGTCGCCCTGCTCACCGGACCGCAGGAGTGCGCCTTCCTGGTCCGCCCCGACCTGGACGCGGCGGTGCCTACGATGCTGGCGCGCGCCGCCCGGGAGGGCGCGCCCGGCAAGCGGGGTGTGGTCATGCAGGACGGCTACGGCCACATCAGCTTCATCGTGGACCCCGCGCCGCTGCGGCTCACCGTCCGCGAGGTCGTCCCGCCCCATCCCGCGAAGCTCTTCGACCAGACCCGACGGCTGCTCGACGTCGCCGAGCACCTGCCCCCCATCGAGCTGGTCGCCGAGGTCGTCGACCTGACCGAGCTGGCGCGCACCCACCCCGCCGAGACCTACCTGCTGCCCTGCCGGGGCGCCGGGGTCACGGTCGAGGGCAGCGCGACCTGCTACCTGGACCAGCGTCCGGAGCACCGGGCCTGGACCCTGCTCGGCTGTGAGCGCTCGCAGCAGATCCACGAGTGGATCTACGGCGAGCGGGCCGAGCAGGTCGACACCTGCCCCCGGCGGGCCGGGCCGACCCCCGGCGCGGTACTGACCCGGTGCTGCCTGCTGGAGCACGAGGTGGTCACCGAGCCCGGCCAGGTCGTCGTGCCGTGGGGCGCCACCCTCGCCCAGGTCTCCGAGGCGCTGGTGCGGGTCGTGCGCGAGTGGGAGCCCTCGTGGTCGCCCGGCTGACCGACTCCCGGCAGTACGCCCACCTGTGGGGGACGGCCGAGCTCGCGTCGCTGTTCGAGGAACCGGCCAGGCTGCAGGCGTGGCTGGACGTGCTCACCGCGCTGGCGACCGCGCAGGCCCGGCTGGGGATGATCCCGGCCGGGGCCGCAGCCGACATCGCGACCCACGCGCGGGTCGACTCCCTCGACCTCGACCTGGTGGCCGAGCAGACCCGGCTGACCTCGCACTCGATGCTCGGCCTGATCCGGGCGCTGCAGCAGGTGCTGCCGGAGGCGGCACGAGAGCACGTCTACGCGGGCGCCACCGTGCAGGACGTCACCGACACGTGGTTCGCCCTGGCCATGCGCGAGGTCGGTGCGCTGCTCTGGCGCGACCTGCACGAGATCGAGGGCTCCCTGCTCGGGCTCGCCGTCACCCACCGCGACACCGTGATGGCCGGGCGGACCCACGGCCAGCCGGGGGCGCCGATCACGTTCGGCTTCAAGGCGGCGTCCTGGGCCGACGAGGTGCGCCGCCACCTGGACCGGTTGCGGGAGGGTCGGCCCCGGTGGCTGGTCGGGCAGCTGGGCGGGGCCGTCGGCGTGCTGGGCTTCTTCGAGCCGCAAGGCCTGGCGCTGCGGGCGCAGTTCTGCGCGGAGCTGGGCCTGGACGACCCGGGGATCTCGTGGCTGAGCTCCCGCGACCGGGTCGCGGAGTTCGCTGGCCTCCTGTCCATGGTGTGCGGGACGCTGGCGCGGATCGGGACCGAGGTCTTCGAGCTGCAGCGACCCGAGATCGGCGAGCTGCGCGAACCGACCACGCCCGAGGCGGTCAGCAGCATCACGATGCCGCACAAGCGCAACCCCGAGGGCAGTGAGCACCTCGACACCGTGGCCCGGCTGGTCCGCGCCAACGCCAGTGTCCTGGTCGAGGGGATGGTCGCGGTCCACGAGCGCGACGGCCGCGGGTGGAAGGCGGAGTGGTCGGCCTTCCCCGAGGTCTGCCTGCTGACCGGGGTGGCGCTCCAGGTCGGCCGCCGGCTGGTCTCCGGCCTCGAGGTGGACGTCGAGGCGATGCGGGCCAACGTCGAGCGGCACGGCGACCGGATCGCCTCCGAGCGCCTGCTCGCCGGGTTGGCCGGGAAGGTCGGGAAGCACACGGCGCAGCGGCTGATGCACGAGGTGCTCAGCCCCGGGACCACGGAGGTCGCGCACGTCGTCGATGCCCTCGTCGCCGCCGGCGCCGCCACGGAGCAGGAGTGCCGCCGCTGGCTGGCCGTGCCCGCAACCGGCGCCGCCGGCGCGATGGTGGACACGGTCGTCAGCCGGGCCCGCGCCGCCCGCGACGCGGAGCCGGACACATGGCCGTGACCCTGGCCCGCGCCGGACTGGCGAGCCTGCCCACCCCGCTGGTCCGGGCACACGGGCTGGAAGAGGCGCTGGCCGCCGGGCCGATCTACCTCAAGCGTGACGACCTGACCGGGTTCGGCGTCGCCGGCAACAAGGCACGCGCCCTGGAGTTCCTCATCGGCGACGCGGTCGCGCGCCGGGCCGACGTCCTGGTCTCGGCGGGCAGCCCCTCCTCGAGCTTCTGCGCCGCGGCGGCAATGGCCGCCTGCACCGCGGGCCTGGCGTGCGACCTGCTGTTCAGCGGGCCGGCACCCACCACCCCGGCGGTGAACCTCGCCCTGGCACGGGCGGCCGGCGCGCGATTGCACTTCGACGCCGCCCCGACCCGCGAGCAGCTCGACGACGCGGTCGCCGCACACTCGGCGCGGCTGGCGGCCGGGGGCCACCGACCGTATGCCGTGCCCCGCGGCGGTGCCACCGGGGTCGGCGCCGCCGGATACGCCTGCGCCGCGAGGGAGCTCGCGGACCAGTGTGCCGCCGCGGGGGTCTCGCCCACGGTCGTCGTGGTGGCCACCGGATCCGGGGGCACGCAGGCCGGCCTGGTGGCCGGGCAGGTCGGTTTCGAGCTGCCGTGGCGGGTGCTCGGCGCCTCGGTCAGCCGCGAGCCCGAGGAGGCGCGCGCGCAGGTGCTGGGCGTCGCCCGCGAGTGCGCGCGGCTGCTGGGGCTGGCTCCCCCGGCCGCGACCGACGTCGACCTGCGCGACTGCCGCGGCCCCGGCTTCGGCGTGCCCTCGGAGGACGACCGGACCAGCGCGGTCATCGCCCTACGCCACGAGGGGCTGCTGCTGGACCCCTGCTACGGGGCCAAGGCGATGAGCCTGCTGCGCCGGGAGATCCGCGAGGGCACACCTTCACCGGTCGTGTTCTGGCACACCGGGGGCGTCGCCGCCGCCCTGTCCGCCCTCGTCCAGGGAGCACAGCCATGAACGCTCGCCCACGCCGCAGCGGTCCCCCCGTCGGCTCGGCAGCCCCCGAGCTGGTCGAGAGCGGCTTCACCCTCGAGAACGCCGACGCGCCGTTCCTGCACGACGGGCTCAACCTGGCCGACATCGCCCACGTGCTCGACCTGCGCCGGCGGGGCGTCATCCCGGAGGCGGCGGCGCGGGACCTGCAGCGTGTCCTGCTGGAGGTCCACGACACCGACGCAGCGCACTTCCCCTACGACCCGGCCCTCGGCGAGCCGTACAACTCGCGGGAGCACTTCTTCGTCGAGCGCCTCGGGGACGTGGCCGGCTGGTTGCACGCCGGACGGCCCCGGCGGGAGGCGGCGCGCATCGCGCTGCGGCTCTACGTCCGGCGCCAGCTGCTCGACCTCGTCGACGAGGTGGCCGCGTTCGCCCGCGAGGCCACCGACCTGGCGGACCGGCACGTCGCGACGCTGATGCCGGACCAGACGTACCTGCAGCAGGCGCAGCCCTCGACGTTCGGCCACTACGTCCTCTCGTTCGCCTACCCGGCGCTGAGGGACGGCCAGCGGCTGCTGGACGCCCTGGGGTGGGTCAACCGCAGCCCCGGCGGCGCCGGCTGCGTGAACGGCACCCGGCTGCTCGACGACCGTTCCTTCATCGCCGCCGCGTTGGGCTTCGACGACGTCATCGAGCACACGCGCGACGCGATGTGGCAGGTCGACGGGCTCATCCACGTGCTGGCCACCGCCGCCAGCCTCCTCTCGACCCTGAGCAAGCTGGCCGAGGACCTGGAGATCTGGTCGAGCAGCGAGTTCGACTTCGTCGACCTCGACGACGGCTACACCCGCGCGAGCATCCTGATGCCGCAGAAGCGCAACCCCTACGCGCTGTCGATCGTGCGCGGCGCCTCCGGGGTGGTCATCGGCCGGCTCACCGGCTTCCTCGCCGTGGCCAAGAGCCCCTCCGCGCGCAGCGACAACCTGATCTTCGCGTACGGCGAGGTGCCGCGAGCCCTGGACCTGTCCACGCGCGTGACGCGGCTGATGGGCGGTGTCGTCCGCACGCTGCAGGTCAACGCCGGGCGCATGGCCCAGGAGCTGGACGCCGGGTACACCCAGGCCACGGACCTGTGCGAGCACATCGTCCAGACCTGCGGGGTCGACTACCGCAGCGCCTACGTGGTCGTGGGCCGGACCGTCCGCGAGGCCAGCCGTCGGGGCGTCCCGGGCCGGGCCATCACCGGCGAGATGCTCGACCAGGTCGCCCTCGCCGAGACGGGACGCGCGTGGGGCCTGACCGGGCGCGACCTGGCCCGGGTCCTCGACCCGGCGGCCATCGTGGCCTCCCGGACCGGGACCGGAGGGGCAGCACCGGCTGCCGTCCGGGCCATGGTGGCGCAGTGCCGGCAGCAGGCGCGCGAGCTGGAGGACACGGTCCGCGGTCGGCGGCAGGACCTCGACGGGGCCACCGCCCTGCTGCTGGAACGGGCCCGCGACCTGGTCGGGACGGGGGTGGCGTGATGACCACGCCCGAGCCCGGGGTCCGGCTGCCGGAGGAGGTCGCCGTGGTCAACGTCGGGCTCACGCTGTTCGCCGACGCGGTGCGTGACCAGGCCGTGCCGGTGCAGCAGGTCGACTGGCGCATCCCGGACGGCGGCGACCCGGAGATGGTCGAGGCGTTGGAGCGGCTGTACGGCGAGCGGGGCGAGGCGATCGACCGGGCCAACGACGAGGTGGTGCGCCGCCTCGACCAGGGCGTGCCCCAGCTGGTTGGCTGCGAGCCGGCGGAGGCGCTCCTCCCCGACGTCTCGGGCCGGGTGCTCCTGCACTGCGGGCCGGACCTCGCCTGGGCAGACGCGTGTGACCCGCTGCGCCGCTCCCTGCGGGCTGCCGCGGTAGCCGAGGGCTGGGCACCGGACGTGGCCGGCGCCGACCGCCTGCTGGAGGCGGGCGGGGTCGCCCTGGAACCGGCATACCGGCATGACGTGGTCCTGCCGATGGCCACGGCCATCGGCCCCACGCAGCCGTTGTTCGCCGTGGACAACCCCCACGGCGGCACCCGCGCGTTCGCACCGCTGAACCAGGGCTCGGGCGACACGGCCTGGTTCGGCCGGGATACGCCGGGCGCGGTCGAGCGGCTGGTCTTCCTCCGCGACGTCGCCGGACCCCTGCTGCGCGAGGTGCTGGTGCACTCCGGGCCCGTCGACCTGTTCGCCCTCGCGGCGCAGGGGCTCCAGATGGGCGACGACGTCCACCTGCGCACCCAGGCCTCGACCAACCTGCTGATCCGCACCCTGCTGCCCCACCTCGTGGCGTTGCCCGGCGACGACCGGGTCGAGCTGGCCCGCTTCCTGTCCGGCAACCACCTGTTCTTCCTCAACCTGGCGATGGCGGCGGCCAAGGCCGTCGCGGTGTGGGCCGATCAGGTCGAGGGGTCGAGCGTCGTCACGATGATGTGCCGCAACGGGACGACGTTCGGCATCCGCCTCGCCGGCTCGGCGACCGTGCACCTCGCGCCCGCGCCACCGGTGTCCGACGCCCTGTACTACCCCGGCCACGGACCGGAGGACAGCGCGCCGGACATCGGCGACAGCGCCGTGCTCGAGCTGGTCGGCCTCGGGGCGGCGGCCGCCGCGGGCTCGCCTGCGGTCGCCGGCTTCCTCGGCGGCACCATGGCCGCCGCGGCGGCGCTGACCCGGCAGATGCAGGCCGTCTGCGTCACGCAGAGCACCCGCTTCAAGCTCCCGACGTGGCACAACGCGGGGACCCCGCTGGGCGTGGACGTGCGGCCCGTCGTGGAGCTCGAGACGACGCCCCGGGTCACCACCGGCATCCTGGACGCCACCTCCGGGGCCGGACAGGTGGGTGCGGGCGTCGCGACGGCTCCCCTGGGCTGCTTCCGCGCCGCCGTGGCCGCCCTGGCGCGACCGTGAGCGGGCCGCAGCGGTCCGTGGCTGCCCGGTGGGACGGCGGCCTGCGTGCGGTGGTCCGGGCCGGGGAGTTCGACATCGTCGTCGACGAGCCACTGACGGCCGGCGGCAGTGGCTCGGGCCCCCAGCCCACCGACCTCTTCCTCGCCTCCGTCGCCTCGTGCTTCCTGCTCGCACTCCTGTATGCGGCGGGCAAGGCCGGGATCGACCTGCCCGGGCTCGAGGTCCGGGCGACGGGGACCTACGCCGGCCTGCAGTTCGACCGGGTCGACCTCGTCATCTCCTCCGCGATCCCGGCCAAGCTTCTGGAACCGCTCGTCCCCGTCGCCGAACGCGTCTGCTACGTGACCAACACGCTGCGGCAGGTGCCCTCGCTCGGCATCAGGCTGGCCGGTCCCGACCTGCCGCCGCTGCTCTGACCGGACCACCCGGGGCTCGTCCTGACGGCTCTTCCGCTATGCGGAGGTTGACACTATCGTGACCAGAAGTTGCCGATACTAAACGGCAACCATCCTCCGGACGTTGGCCGAGGGGAGCGCTCGTGCCACACAGGATCCTGGTCATCGGAGGCGGGGCCGCGGGGATCGGCGCCGCCGGTGGCGTCAAGGCCGCAGACCCGCGCAACGAGGTCACCGTCTACACCGAGTTCGAGGACGTGGGCTACAGCCCGTGCGGCATCCCCTACGTCCACGGCAAGGAGATCGACAGCTTCGAGCGCCTCTTCCTTGCCCAGAAGGAGGCCTACGTCCAGGCCGGCATCGACGTGCACTACGAGACCTGGGTCAGCTCGATCGACCTGCACCGCAAGGTGGTCGACGTGGTCGGTGAGGGCGAGGTCCCCTGGGACCGGCTGGTGGTCGCCACCGGCTTCGAGTACTCCGACCCGGGCGTGCCCGGGGGCCGGCTCGACGGGCTCTACTACGTCAAGAACATCCGGCGCGCGATGGAGTGGGACAAGGTGCTGGACACCGTCCGCTCGGCTGTCGTGGTGCATGCCACGCCGCTGGGCCTGGAGATGACCACGGCCCTCGCCCACCGGGGCATCGACACCCACCTCGTCGACCCCCAGCCCTGGGCGCTGGCCGACGTGGTGGACCCGGACATCATCGCGCCGGTGCAGGACTCCTGGCAGGAGATGGGCGTCCACCTGCACTTCAACACCACCCTCACCTCGTTCAACGGGACCCAGAGGCTTCAGTCCGTCGGCACGACCGCCGGTGAGATCCCGGCGGACCTCGCCGTCCTGTCCACCCACAAGCAGCCCAACGTGACCCTCGCCGCCCGGGCCGGCCTGAGGACCGGGCCCACGGGCGGCCTGGTCGTCAACGAGCGCATGGCCACGTCGGCGCCCGGCGTCTACGCCGCCGGGGACTGCGCCGAGCTGCCGCACGGCGTGACCCGGGTGGGCGTGACCGGGCTGACCGGCAGCCATGCCTACGCCCAGGGCAAGGTCGCGGGGTTCAACGCCGGCGGCGGGACGAAGCGCTACCAGCCGGTCTACGTGCCGTGGGGGACGCCGGCGGGCAAGTGGGTCATCGGGGGCGCCTCGTTCGGCGAGACCCTGGCCACCGCGCTCGGCCTCCCCTTCGTCGTGGGCCGCGCGGAGGGGATCTCGCGGGCCCGCTACTACCCGGGTGTGCGCCCCGTCAGGGTCAAGCTGCTCGCGGAGCCCGAGCAGCTGCGCCTCATCGGTGCCCAGATGGTCGGCCAGGAAGGGATCAAGGAACGCGCGGACTTCCTCGCGACGGCGGTGAAGTTCGGGCTGACCCTGCGCGACCTCGCGGCCATGGAGAACGTCTACTCCCCCGCCATCGGGGCGCTCAACGAGCCCATCGTGCTGGCGGCACAGAACGGCCTCGACAGCCTCGCCGGCGGAGGATGACGTGCCCGTCTCCCGGTGGCTGCGCCAGCACGCCGAGCACCAGCTCCTGGTCGTCGCCCAGGACCGGGTCGGGCGGCAGTACGGCGGGGCCCGGCCCCGCCCTCCCCACGGACCCGGCGAGCTGTTCTGGCAACGGGTCTTCGCCCCCGTCTACCAGCGCGTCCCCTGGTCGCTCCGGAGGCGGGTGCTGTGGGCGATGCCCGGCAGCCACCGGCAGCAGTGGACCTCCTGGGCGCACCCTCCGGGGCGCCGGCCGCCGGGGGTTTAGCCCCTCGCCGGCACCCGTGGTCCTCCCCCGTGAGGACACCCGCACCACCGCAAGAATGGAGAAGCGCCATGGCACAGATCGTCGGAGAACGGGTCAAGATCGGTGACGCCATCGTCGACTACGAGGACAAGGTCTTCGAGGACATCCAGGCCGAACCGGGCGAGCAGGCCTGGATCATGATGCACACGGTGCCGTTCGAGGGCTCGGTCGGGCTGGTCAACATGCTCACCGCGACCCGCATCCGCCGGAAGGGCTTCGACACCCACCTGGTGCTCTACGGGCCCGGCTCCCTCATGGCCGCCGCCACGCGCGGGTACCCCCGGGTCGGCGACGAGGCGTTCCCCGGCGAGCAGCAGTACAACAAGCAGCTGCGCACGTTCATGGACGAGGGTGGCCATGTCTACGCGTGCCGGTTCTCGGCGGCAGCCCTCTACGGGATGCGCGAGATCGACATGATGGAAGGCGTCCGGCCGATCAACCCGCTCGACGTCCTCGACGCCGTGCTCACCGCCCGCCGGGCGGGTGCGCTGCTCATGCAGACCTGGACCGTGTGACCGGTCGCAGGCTTTCCCGGCAGGCGGGCTGGGGCCGCCTGCCCACCACCTGTCTCGACCTGGGCCGGCGCTCGGACCCGGCCGGTTGAGCCGCACGGAAGGGGCGGACCATGGCCTCTGCTGATCGGGTCACGCGCCGCGTGATCGACGCGCACAGCCACATCGGGGAGCTGGCGGCGTGGAAGTTCTACAACCTGCCCACCCCCGTGAAACCCACGGTCTACGACTTCGCGGGCCTGGACGACTACCTCAAGCACCACCTGGACCTCCGGGGGCTCGAGCGCGGCCTGGTCCTGCCCAACTACGGCATACCGGTGCAGGAACAGCCGTTCTCGCTCAACGACCTGGTGCTCGACGCGGTGGCCCGGGACGACCGGCTGAGCGGGGGCCTGTGGGTCTCGTTCCTGCCCGCCAACCGGGAGCTGACCATGCGGGCCCTGGAGAAGGCCGGCGAGGCGCGCATCGTCGCGCTCAAGACGACCTTCCTCCTGGGAGGCAACCCGAACCCGGAGACCTGGGACGCGGACACGCGCGAGGTCGCGGAGGCCTGCTTCGCGGCCGCGGAGCAGCACGACCTCGTGTTCCACTTCCACACCAGCGCGGGCGGCGCCTCGGACATCAACAACTTCATCCCGATGATCGAGGAGTTCGGCAAGCGGGTGAAGATCCACATCGTGCACTTCGGGGGCGGGGTCAGCGGTCACATCAAGCTGGTCCCCCAGTTCCTGGACTGGGTGGAACAGGGCTACAAGGTCTACACCGACACGACCTGGGCGATCGGGTTCGGTCCGCGGTGGCTGATGACCGAGATCGAGAAGCGCGGCGTCGGGGCGGACCGGGTGCTCTTCGCGTCGGACGAGCCGTGGAGCGACTTCTGGGGCGAGTACTGGAAGATCGCGGGCGCGGACGTGGGTGAGGAGCTCAAGGAGCGCATCCTCCACGGGAACTTCGAGGCGCTCTACGGGACGGGCTAGGGCATCCCCCGCGACGGCGGCGAGGTGCGTCACGTCGCGGCGTGCTGCAGCGTGGCCCAGATGCCGTAGCCGGCGAACGCACAGGCGCCGAGCGCGAGCGCCGCGCTCAGGAGCGGGTTGCTCCCCCGGCGCACCGCGAAACGGGGGTAGACCGCGAAGACCACCAGCTGGCTGAGCCACAGGGCCACGAGGGAGGGCTTGAGCAGGGCGTTGTAGAAGCCCTCCGGGTCGATGAGGCTGATCGGCCCGGCGGCCACCAGTGGCACGGCGAGCACGCCGATGACGGTCCCGGTGGGGCACCTGGTGACGACGTGCAGCAGCCGGCTCAGCGCGAGGAACTCCACCAGCATCACCCCGGCGATGCTGGCAGCGACGCCGAGACCCACGGCGACGGCCAGCCCCGGTCCGCCGAAGACCCGGGCCACCGCCACGCCGGGGATCGGCGCGCGGGTGAAGGCGGGGTTGGCGGCCAGCGGCGCCACGGTCGCGACGACGCCGACCGCGACGAGGAGGTAGCCCCCGACCAGCCCGCGCCGCATGGTCCTGGTGGGAGCGGCGAGCTCCCCTCCGAGGAACAGCGGAAGGCTGCCGCAGACATACAGCAGGGCGGTCTGCGCGGTCGCGGTGCGGACCGCCCCGACCGGCGCCTGGAGGGTGAACGACCCGGCGGCAGCACCGTGACCCAACGTCACCGCGGCCAGGGCCGCGACGAGCACCACCTGGCCGACGGCCAGGAGGCCGGTGACGGCCAGGGTGACGGCACGGCCCGCGAGCATGACCGCCGCGAGGACGATCGGCAGCGCGACCTCGACCAGCGGGCGGTAGGGCTGGACCCCCGGCAGCACCGCGGGCAGCGTGTCGTACGCGATCGAGGCCGTCGTGTAGAGCAGGTAGAGCAGGTAGCTCGCGGTCCACAGGCCCGCCTGCACGAGCGCGACCCGCCGGCCGGCAGCGGCCTCGACGAACCCGAAGAGGCCGCCGGAGCCGGCCACGTGGCGGGAGTAGCGCAGCCACACCAGCAGGGGTATGGCGAACACGACCGTCGCGCTGACGGTCACCAGTCCCGCCGAGGCACTGGCGTCGGCCACGATCGTGGGCGCGTAGAGGGCCGCCAGGGCCAGGGGGCCGCCGAGCGAGACGAGGACGACACCGAGGAAGGCCGGCGACCTGATCGGCTCGCCGGGCTGGGCCCGCCGCTGGTAGCCGGGCGGCCCGACTCCGGGGACACCCGGAGCCGCGCGCTCGGCCGGCGCCGTGGACGTCATGCCCAGCCGCCACCGCCACCGGAGGTCTTGGTGGTCTTCGACGGGGACGAGCCGCTGGCCCCGGCCATCATGGTGATCGACGCACCGGCCGGAGACACCACCCACCACTTGGCGCCGAACCCGTTGGTGCCCTGCCCCTTGAGGTCACCCGCGGCGGCGTCGCCGGCGAAGTAGTACAGCGGGTGGCCGCTGTAGGTCACCTGCTTCGAGCCGTCCGCACGCGTGATCGTGGACAGCATGGCGGCCTTGGCCGTTCCCGCTGCGGTCGGGGACCCCGTGGTCGTCAGCGGCGGCCAGTACTTCGCGCAGGCGGTGGAGCAGGCGGACTTGCCGCCGGTGTCGGCGACGAACAGGTAGAGCGTGCGCCCCGAGCCGTCGGTCAGGTAGGTGCCGACCGGGCCGCTGTGGGTCTCGACCGTCACCGTGGCGGCCGCCATGCTGCTCGGGCTGCCGGTGGCCGGTGAGCTCGAGCCTGCGCTGGAGGTCGAGGAGGACGTGCCGCAGGCGGCCAGCAGGAGGGCCGGCACCGCGACCGCGACACCCAGAAGTGCGCCGGTCCGCGTCCTGGCAGGAAGGGTCGTCATGGCTGCTCATCTCCTTCGGGGACCGGTTCCCCGGGTGGGTGCCGGGTCCGCGTTGTGGCTTCAGTCCACACACGACATCCGGCGCTGCCACGGTTCACCGCGGCCGCCGAGAGGACGGCTCAGGCCTGCCCCTCCTGGAGGGCGCGCAGCACCCCGGCCGACCGCTCGTCGGTGGGGTAGAACGTCTCGATCGCCAGCTCGGAGACCGTCACGTCCAGCGGTGTCCCGAACACCGTGGTGGTGCTGAACATCGAGAGCTCGTGACCGCGGACGCGGCACCGCATCGGGACCACCAGCGCGTCGTGGTACTCGCTGCCGTCGTCGTCTCCCGGCAGCTCGCGGAGCTCGTCCAGCAGCGTGGCGAGCACGGGGTCGCCGGTGGCCTGCACCTGCCGCTCGAGCCGTCCCAGCAGGTGCGCCCGCCAGGCCGCGAGGTTGACGATCCGGGGCGCGAGCCCGTCCGGGTGCAGGCTGAGCCGCAGGACGTTCGCCGGTGGCTCCAGCAGGTGCGCGGCCACGCCCTCCATGAGGATCCCCGCTGCCCGGTTCGCCGCGACCAGCTCCCAGTGCCGGTCGACGACGACGGCGGGATAGGGGTCGTGGGCGTCGAGGATCCGGTTGATCGCGTCGCTGATGGCCGACATCGGGGCGTCGGTGAGCTGGTGCTCGGGGAACGCCGGCGCGAAGCCCCCGGCCAGGAGCAGCTCGTTGCGCTGGCGCAGCGGCACGTCCAGGCTCTCCGACAGGTGCAGGATCATCTCGCGGGTCGGCTTCGCGCGGCCGGTCTCCACGAAGCTGAGGTGGCGCGTGGACACCTGCGAGCTGCTGGCCAGGTCGAGCTGGGTCAGGCGTCGTCGCTGACGCCAGGTCCGGAGGAGGTGCCCGACGGTCGGGTGCGGTGCGGTCGCGGTCGTCATGGCGGCATTCCATCGTCCTGCCCGCGGTCGTGCCATGACCTTTGAGGTAATCGACTGGCGTCGCGCCGCGCCCGAGGATCGTCTCCATGACCCGCCGCAGCCCGCGGCGGACCGACCGAGGACGGGACGATGACCGACTTCACCCAGCTGGCCCAGAGCTACATCGAGACGTGGAACGAGACCGACGCGACCGCCCGCCGTGCGGCGGTCGAGCGCCTGTGGGCGCCGACCGGGCGCTACGTCGACCCGATCGTCGACGTGCAGGGCCACGAGCAGATCGCCGCCACCATCGGCGCCGTCCAGGAGCAGTTCGCGGGGATGGCCTTCGAGCTGCTCGGCGGGGTCGACTCCCACCACGCCCAGGCCCGCTTCCAGTGGGGACTCGGCCCGGCGGGCCAGGAGCCGCTCGTCGTCGGGTTCGACGTGCTGGAGGTCGGGCAGGACGGCCGCGTCGCGACCGTGCTTGGCTTCCTCGATCGCGTCCCGGCCGGGGCGTGAGCGCCGTGCCCACGCCCAGCTATGCCGTCGGGATCCTGACCCGGGTCGACCTCAACGACGAGGTGGTGGAGTACCTGCGCCGGATCGACGACACCCTGGCTCCCTACGGCGGCCGGTTCCTGGTCCACGGCGCCCGGGCGCAGGAGCGGGAAGGCACCTGGCCGGGAGACCTCATCGTCATCGAGTTCCCCGAAGCCGACGCGGCGGCCGCCTGGTACGCCTCGGACGCCTACCAGGCGATCATCCCGCTGCGGGCCGCCAACGCCGACGGGTGGATCGCGCTCTTCGACGGCGTCGTGCAGCCCCACCGTGGCATCGACGTCCTGCAGGACGCCCACGCCTGAAGCAGTCCGCGATGCCCGGGGAAGGCCCCACCGCGTGGGGCCTGCCTCGTGCCCTGTATCGCGCGCCTCACCAGTCGTGCACCGTGCCGTCGGTGAGCCCGTTCACCGGGAGGTAGGCGGGGCGGTAGGGGAAGGCTGCGGCGGCGTCCTGACCCACCTCGACCCCGAGGCCCGGCGTGCTCCCGGGGTGGAGCAGCCTGGGGAAGCAGACCCGGCAGCCGTTGGGGGGAAGATGTCACCGTGCTGTCCGCGTTGGCGCCGGCCCGACGGCGCCTCCTCATCGGCCTTGTCGTCCTCGTCGGGCTGGTTCTTGCCGCTGTCGTGTTGCCGGCTCTCCCGCGGCCCGGCACCCATCAGTCGGCCGGACGGCCCCGGCAGGACCGGCCAGGACCGGTGCTCCTGGTCCCCGGCTACGGGGGGGCGAGCTCGTCACTGGACGGTCTCGCGGCTGCGTTGCGACGCCAAGGCAAGGACGTCACGGTCCTGCGGCTCCCCGGCAACGGAACAGGTGACCTCCGGCAGCAGGCCAGGGTGCTCGGCCGGGCCGCCCAGGAGGTACGCGCCCGGACCGGTGCCCCGTCGGTCGATGTGGTCGGCTACTCCGCGGGCGGAGTCGTCGCGCGGTACTGGCTGGAGGAGCTCGGAGGAGCACAGCTGACGCGCCGGCTGGTCACCGTGGGGTCCCCGCACCACGGGACCGAGCTGGCCGAGCTGGGCACCTTGGCCGGCAGCTGCCCGGCGGCCTGCCAGCAGCTGCAACCGGACAGTCCGCTGCTCACCGAGCTCGACCGGCTGGCGGCCCGTGAGCACGGCGGTCCCCGCGTGGTGTCCATCTGGACTACCTTCGACGACGTGGTCGTCCCACCGGACTCCGCCCGGCTGGCGGGAGCGCTCAACCTCACGGTCCAGGGGGTCTGCTCCGCTTCGCGGGTGGGGCACTCGGCGTTGCCGTCCGACCCGGTCGTCCAGGCCATGGTCAGCGCCCAGCTCGGGCCGGGCCCGCCCGGGCAGGTGGGTCCGCAGGACTGCCGGCGGTTGCTGCCGTGACCGGGGGCTGCACGGGATGCTCCGGGTGGTCGTGGCACGGACCGCGACGCCGCTCGCTCAGCTGGTGACGTCCTTGGTGAGGAAGTTCGCCCAGGCGGCGCCGAGCAGCACCACCACGTAGGCGGCCTGCAGCGCGGTACCCCGCTGCAGGTCGCTCCACAGGATCGGGTCCCGGAACAGGTCGAGGAACGAGAGCCAGTACCGGGTGGGCAGGTAGGGCTGCAGGCTCCGCGCCGCGTCGACGGTCAGGAGCAGGGAGGACCCGATGAGGAAGGCGAGCGCACCGAGGCTCGCCGCCAGCGGGGAGTCACTGAGGGTGGAGAGCAGCACGGCCATCGCGGCCACGCCCAGCATGGAGAAGGCGATGTAGCCGATGGTGAGGGCGATGCGCCAGACGAGCTGCGCCGGCGACAGCGAGGTGCCTGACACGCTGACCACCGCCTCGGACAGTGGTTGGTGCCCCAGCAGCAGCCGCCCGACGAGAAAACCGACCAGTGCCACCGTGACCACCGCGACGAGCACGAACACCACGGTGCTGACCAGCTTGGCGACGAGCAGCCGCGTGCGGCCGACCGGTCGGATCAGCAGGTATCGCAGGGTGCCGTTCTGGGCCTCACCGGCGATCGAGTCCCCCGCCATGACCGACACGGCCACGGGCAGGAACACGGGCAGGACGATGGCCAGGGCGGCCACGGCGAAGAGCGAGCCGTTGGTGAGCACGGCCGACAGGAACGCCGGCCCCTCCCCCGGTGGCACCGTGACGCCGGTGACCGCGACCAGCACCGCCACCAGGGTGGGCAGGGCGTTCAGCAGCAGGATCGTCAGCCAGGTCCGCGGTCGGCGCACCAGCTTGGCCAGCTCGACCCGGATCATCGACGTCCGCCGCCCTCGGGGGCGCCGAGCCGCTCGTGGAGGACCTCCTCGAGCGAGCGGCGCTCCGGGCCGAGCTCCCGCACGCGGATGCCCTCGCCCACCAGCCTGGCGTTCAGGGCCGCCGGGTCAGCGGCACGGACGACGAGCCGCTCGCCGTCCCGGCGCTCCACCCCGCCGTTGAGCAGGGCAGCGGCCGCGGCCGCATCCGGGGTGGACACGACCGTGCGGCCGGTGGGTGCCCGAAGTACCTCGAGGGGCTCCTGCACCACGAGTCGTCCACGGTCGAGCACGCCCACGCGAGTGCACAGCTGCTCCACCTCGGCCAGCAGGTGGCTGGAGAGGAAGACCGTGGTGCCGGCTGCGTTCAGGCGCCTGAGCAGCTCCCGAACCTCGCGGATGCCTTGGGGGTCAAGGCCGTTGGTCGGCTCGTCCAGGATCAGGAGCTCGGGCTGGCGCAGCAGCGCACCGGCAAGGCCCAGCCGCTGCTTCATGCCGAGCGAGTACGCCCGCACCACGCGGCTGCCGACATCGGCGAGGCCGACCTGCTCCAGGGCAGAGTCCACGCGCCTGCGCCGGGTCCGCGCGCCGCCGGGGGCGGGGCCGCTCGCGTCCAGCAGGCGCAGGTTCGTTCGCCCCGAGAGATGGCCGTAGGCCGCCGGCCCCTCGACGAACGCCCCCACCGCCGGAAGCACCGCAGGCGCCTCCCGCGGCATGGCCCGGCCGAGCAGCTCGATCGAGCCGGAGGTGGGCAGGACGAGCCCGAGCAACATCCTGACGGTGGTCGTCTTGCCCGAGCCGTTGGCGCCGAGGAAGCCGTAGATGTCACCGCTGCGGACGTCCAGGGCCACGTCGCCCACCGCGGTCAGGCGGCCGAACCGCTTGGTGAGCCCGTGCGTGCGGATCATCGCCCGGCCCGCCGCAGCTCCTCGGCAGCGGTCGCCATGGTGGCCGGCGTGACGGTGCCGCTGAGCAGCCAGGCGTCGGCGTCCTCGCCCGGCGCGGTGAGCAGCAGCCCGACCGGGCCGACCGACAGCGCCAGGCCGCCGGCGGTCGACGTCGTGCCTGGTGCCCGTGACAGCTCGCGGCGCAGGCCGACTGCCTGTTCCGGCCACAAGGGCACGGCCACCAGCTCGGTCACTCCCCGGCCATAGACGGGCACCCCGCTGGACCCGGCGACGGCCAGGTTGCGGGGCAGGCCGGCGAGCACGACCGGACCCGACGCATCGGCGAACCGCGAGACCATGGCCACCAGGTCGGGCCGGCTGCGCCCGCTCACCCGCACGGCTGCCGCTGGGGCGAACGCCGTCTCACGCGCGGTCGGGGTCCTGGTGCTGAAGTCGGTGAAGTCCGAGACCATGACTGGAGCGCCGACACCACCGGCCGCTGCGACGACCTCGACCTGCAGCGGGATCGCCGAAGCGCGGTCAGCCCAGACATCGACGTGGCCGATCGTCGACCGGGGGTCGCTCGGCCGCAGCCGCAGGCCCTGGGCCTCTCGGCCGGCAACCCACCGGGACGGCAGGGAGCTGACCTCGGAGGGCCGTGCCCCGCTCAGCAGCCGGTGCGCCAGGGCTGGCGGGAGCAGGTCGGCCGCGGCGGGGAGTCGCACCGCCGGGTCCTCACCGGGACCCCCGGTCTCGAGCGTCGCCCGGTTGTGCTCGTAGTCCCACGTCCACAGGCCGATCGCGGTCCGGTGCTGTCCGACCTCCCCGGTCGCGGTGACGCTGTCGACGCGCCAGTCCCGGGCGCCCCTGAACCAGACGCGCAGGCGTGTCGTGCCGCGCAGCAGCTTCACCACCGAGTCCCACTGACCCGACTGTGGCAGCGCAAGGCCTCCGGTGGCTGACGCATATCCGGAGTACGGGGTCGTGGCCGTGTCGTCGATGCGTTCGAGGAGCAGGGCAGCCGGCATCGGGCCAGCCAGCTGCAGGTGCACGTGACCGGACACCGTCGGCAGGGCAACCAGCACGGCAGCCGACAGGAGGACGACAAGCCAGCGCCAATGCCGGACCATGTCTCACCGTACGCCCGGCTCACGAAGCCTGGTCCAGACCTCAGCCCGCGGCGGTGACCTCCACCCCACGCCACGACCGGACGGCGCCGCCAGCCAAGCCACCGCCAACAGCCCGACGAGGAAGCCGGGGAAGGTGTCTCACGGGCCGGGCTGTGCAAGTGTGGTTGGCACCAGACAGCCGGCATGGCTCGTTCCGTGACGACGGGAGGCCCGGATGGTGAACCGACTCGCCACCGCCACCAGCCCTTACCTGCTCCAGCACGCGGACAACCCCGTCGACTGGTGGCCGTGGTCCGAGGAGGCCTTCGCCGAGGCCCGGCGCCGCGACGTGCCGGTGCTGCTCAGCGTCGGCTACGCCGCGTGCCACTGGTGCCACGTGATGGCGCACCAGTCCTTCGAGGACGAGGAGGTCGCCGCCCTCGTCAACGAGGGGTTCGTCGCGGTCAAGGTCGACCGTGAGGAGCGGCCCGACGTCGACGCCGTCTACATGACCGCCACCACGGCGATGAACGGCCAGGGCGGCTGGCCGATGACCGCGCTGCTGACCCCCACCGGGGAGCCGTTCTTCACGGGCACCTACTTCCCCAGGTCCGGGTTCCTCCAGCTGCTCGCCGCGGTCCAGGACGCGTGGCTGACCCGGCGCGAGGAGGTCGTGGCGGCCGGCGACAGGATCGCGGGAGCGCTGCGGGAGGCGGTCGCCCGGTCGACACCCCCGGCGCCCCTGGACGCCGCGGCCCTGGACCAGGCCGAGGAGCAGCTCGCGGGCGCTTTCGACCACCAGCACGGCGGGTTCGGCCGGGCGCCGAAGTTCCCCCCGTCGATGGTCCTGGAGGCGCTCCTGCGCCACCACGCCCGCACCGGTTCGACCCGCGCGCTGGACATGGTCGAGCGCACCTGCGAGGCGATGGCC
>NZ_JBTCWL010000022.1:0-51546 GCF_054325275.1 Oryzihumus sp. | reverse complement strand
AGCCGATCCCGGCCGAGCTGGTCAGGAAGATGCGGGCCGCCGACGACTTCGGCAAGGGGTACCAGGCGCGCACCCAGATGTTCTACGCCTCGGTGTCCTACCAGATGCACCGTGAGCGGGCGGAGGACAGCACGGCCCTGGTGAGGACGCTGCAGGAGCGTTACGACCTGTTCCCCTACATGGAGGGCACCCACTTCCAGGCCGCCTTCGGGCACCTGTCCGGCTACAGCTCGGCTTACTACACGTACATGTGGAGCCTGGTCATCGCCAAGGACCTGTTCTCCGCGTTTGACAAGGAAGACCTGTTCGCGGACGCGACCGCACTGCGCTACCGCGACCGGATCCTGGCCGCCGGCGGCAGCAAGGACGCCGCGGACCTCGTCGAGGACTTCCTCGGGCGGCCCTACAGCCCGGAGGCCTTCCGCCGCTGGCTCGAGGAGGCCCCGCGGGCATGATCCGTGCGGTGATGTTCGTCCGCGGGCAGGTGCAGGGCGTCGGGTTCCGCTGGTGGACCCGTGCCCGGGCGCTCGAGCTCGGCCTGGTCGGCCACGCGCGCAACACCCCCGACGGGCGGGTGGAGGTGGTCGCCCAGGGCAGCGAGGAGGCGGTCGCGAGGCTGGAGACGTTGCTGCGCGAGACCCCCAGCCGGCACCGTCGGCCGGGCCGGGTGGACTCGGTCGTGGTCCAGCACGGTATGCCGCGTGACGGGGTCTCCGGGTTCATCGAGCGGTGAGCGGGCGGTCGCCCGCCCGGGGTGCGTGGCGTTGACCTGCGGCGATGGCGGTGTCACTCTGGTCGCGGGGGCAGCGTCGGTCGCAGTCCCCGGACCCCATCCATCGCCCTTCGCACGCGCGAAGGATCCTGTCGGAGTTGGTATGGCCAAGGCCCTGCTGGGTCAGCGTGCATTCCGGGACGATCGCCTCGTGCTCGAGGCGGCGCGTCTGCGGACCCGCGTGCGTGACCTCGAGACCCTGATCGAGCACCTGCAGCACGACAACGACCGGCTCCGCGACAACTTGCGCGAGCAGGAGCTGGTCGTCCCGGAGCCGGTCAGGTAGGGGGCCGGCTCCCAGTTCACCCAGTTCCCCGGACACGGGGTTCCCCGCCGGTATGGTTGGCCGAGTTCACCACCGGTTAGAGGAGCCCATCGCTCGTGTACGTCAAGAGCCTGACCCTGCGGGGCTTCAAGTCCTTCGCCTCCGCGACGTCGATGCGGCTCGAACCCGGCATCACCTGCATCGTGGGCCCCAACGGCTCCGGCAAGTCCAACGTGGTCGACGCGCTCGCGTGGGTGATGGGGGAGCAGGGGGCCAAGAGCCTGCGCGGCGGCAAGATGGAGGACGTCATCTTCGCCGGCACCGCCGGGCGGCCGCCGCTGGGTCGCGCCGAGGTGACGCTGACCATCGACAACACCGACGGCGCCCTGCCGATCGACTACACCGAGGTCACCATCGCGCGGACGATGTTCCGCAACGGCGGGTCCGAGTACGCCATCAACGGCACCCCGTGCCGGCTGCTCGACGTCCAGGAGCTGCTCTCGGACTCCGGCATCGGCCGCGAGATGCACGTCATCGTCGGCCAGGGCCAGCTCGACACCGTGCTGCGGGCCACGCCGGAGGAGCGCCGCGGGTTCATCGAGGAGGCCGCCGGCGTCCTCAAGCACCGCAAGCGCAAGGAGCGCGCGCTGCGCAAGCTCGAGCAGATGGAGGCCAACCTCACCCGCGTCACCGACCTGACCGGCGAGATCCGCCGCCAGCTCGGCCCGCTCGGCCGACAGGCCGAGGCCGCCCGCAAGGCCGCCGTGATCCAGGCGGACGCCCGTGACGCCCGGCTGCGCCTGCTGGCCGACGACCTGATCCAGCTCACCAGCACGCTGGAGCAGGAGGTGGCCGACGAGACCGCGCTGATCGCCCGGCGCACCGAGGTCGAGGAGGCGCTCACCGACGTGCGCGCCCGGCTCGCCGAGCTCGAGCGCCAGGCGGCCGAGGCCGCACCGCAGCTCGCCCGCGCCCAGGAGCGCTGGTTCGCCCTGTCCTCGCTGCGTGAGCGCCTCACCGCCACCGGGTCGCTGGCGGCCGAGCGGGTGCGCCTGTTGTCCGAGGACGACTCCGAGGCGGGTCAGGGCTCCGGTCGTGACCCCGAGCAGCTGCGCGCCCAGGCCGCCACCATCCGTGAGCAGGAGCAGGCGCTGCACGCCGAGATAACCCAGGCCAAGGACGCGCTGGAGCGGGCCACGGCCGAGCGGTCCGAGCTCGAGAAGGCCTTCGCCGAGGAGCAGCAGCGCCTCGCCCGGCTGGTCCGCGCGGCTGCCGACCGACGGGAGGGCCTGGCCCGGCTCTCCGGCCAGGTCGCTGCCCGACGCAGCCGGATCGAGGCGGGGGAGGCCGAGATCGGCCGCCTGCGCCAGACTGCCGAGCAGAGCCGCCAGCGCGCGGCCGCAGCGGAGGCGGAGTTCGCCGAGCTGGAGGCCTCCGTCGCCGTCGACGAGGAGGGCGAGGAGGGCCTGGACTCGGCCTACGAGGAGGCCGCCGCGGCACTGGAGACCGCCGAGGCCGAGCGTGAGCGCTGGGTCGAGGCCGAGCGCAACGCCGAGCGCGACCGTGCCAGCCTCACGGCCCGCCTCGAGGCCCTGGAGCTGGGCCTGCGGCGCAAGGACGGCGCTGCGGCCCTGCTCGCCGCGGCCGACCGGGTCGGCGGGGTCATCGGCTCGGTCTCCGCCCTGCTGCAGGTCGCCCACGGCCACGAGGCCGCGGTCGCCGCCGCCCGGGGCTGGGCGGCAGACGCCGTGGCCGTTGACTCGGTCGAGGCGGCCGGCGACGCGCTGCGCACCCTGCGCGCCGACGACGCCGGCCGCGCCGGGCTGCTCGTGGCCCAGACCGCCCGGCCGGGGCAGCGCGCCACCTGGCCGGCGCTGCCCGACGGTGCCACCTGGGCTCTGGACGTCACCACCTCACCCGAGTCCGTGCGGCCGGCCCTGGAGCAGCTGCTGGACAAGGTGGCTCTCGTGCCCGACGCCGAGGCCGCGGCCGCGTTGGTGCGTCGCGGTGACGGGGTCAGCGCGGTCACGCCTGACGGCGACGTCTTCGCCCCCGGCTTCGCCCGCGGCGGGAGCGCCTCCGCGCCCAGCCTCATCGAGGTGCAGGCCGCGGTCGAGGAGACCCGCGAGCAGGTGCAGGACGCGACCCGTCGCGGCGAGCAGGCCCGCTTCGCGCTGGCCGGCGCCCGGGAGCAGGTCGCCGAGCTCGGCGAGGCGGTCGAGGCGGCGCTGGAGCGCCTGCACGACTCCGACGCGCGGATGGCCGCGGTAGCCGAGCGCCTCGGGCACCTCGGCGGTTCGGTCCGCTCGGCCCGCGCCGAGGCGGAGCGCACCGAGAAGGCCATCGCCACGGCCGAGGCAGCCCTGGTCGCCGACCGCGACGAGCTCGCCTCCCTCGAGCAGCGCCTGGAGGACGCCAGCGCCGAGCCGACCGAGGAGGAGCCCTCGACGGCCGAGCGTGACCGGCTCGAGCAGGCCGCCACGGCAGCCCGCGGCGCCGAGACCGAGCTACGGCTGACCCTGCGCACCCGGGAGGAGCGCGCGCGGGCCATGTCCGGGCGGGCGGACTCCCTCGAGGCGGCGGCCCGCAACGAGCTGGCCGCCCGCGAACGCGCGGCCGCGCGCCGGGAGCGGCGCCGGCGCCAGGCCACGGCGGCCGAGGCGGTGCGCCGCGGCGCGGCATACGCGGTCGAGGCGGTGAGCCGCTCGCTGGAGCAGGCCAGCCGCGAGCGGGCCACGGCCGAGCGGGAGCGCACCGAGCGCGACGCCGCCCTGGCCCAGGTCCGACGCGAGATGGGCACCCTCGGTGACGAGCTGCGCGAGCTGACCGACTCGGTCCACCGCGACGAGGTGGCCCGGGCGCAGCAGCGGCTCCGGATCGAGACCCTGCAGGCCAAGGCGGTCGAGGAGCTCGGCATCGACCCCGAGGTGCTCATCGAGGACTACGGCCCGCACCAGATGGTGCCGGTTGTCCCAGACCCCGACATGGACCAGGAGGAGGCGGACGCGCTGCAGCCGCAGCCCTACGTCCGCGAGGCGCAGGCCAAGCGGCTGCGCTCTGCCGAGCGCAAGCTGGCCCAGCTCGGCCGGGTCAACCCGCTGGCCCTGGAGGAGTTCGCGGCGCTGGAGGAGCGGCACAAGTTCCTCACCGAGCAGCTCGAGGACCTCAAGAGCTCCAAGCGCGACCTGCTCGACATCGTCCGCGAGGTCGACGAGCGGGTCGAGCGCGTCTTCACCGAGGCCTACCACGACACCGCGGCGCAGTTCGAGCGCGTGTTCCAGCGGCTGTTCCCCGGCGGCGAGGGCCGGCTCGTGCTCACCGACCCCGCGAACATGCTGACGACGGGCATCGAGGTCGAGGCCCGTCCGCCGGGCAAGAAGATCAAGCGCCTGTCGCTGCTCTCCGGTGGTGAGCGCTCGCTGACCGCCGTGGCTCTGCTCGTGGCGATCTTCAAGGCCCGCCCCAGCCCCTTCTACATCATGGACGAGGTCGAGGCCGCACTCGACGACACCAACCTCGGTCGGCTCATCACGCTGTTCGAGGAGCTGCGGGACTCCAGCCAGCTCATCGTCATCACGCACCAGAAGCGCACCATGGAGATCGCCGACGCGCTCTACGGCGTGACCATGCGCGGCGACGGCGTGACGACCGTGGTGTCCCAGCGGATCAGGGACGTCCAGCCGGCCTGAGTCGTCCCTTCCAGCGCGTGAGGTGACACCCGTCACAGGGGTACCGGTGGATTTGTCGCGCCACAGCAGGCCGGGGCATCGTGGACCCATGGTCGTCCTCATCGTCGGAATGCTGCTGTGCCTGGGTCTTGCCGTAGCAGTTGTCGGCGTGGTGGCCGTGCCGGCCCGCCGTCAGGGACGCGACATCCTGACCCCTCGCGGCGAGGAGGTCGTGGCCCAGGTCAAGGAGGCGACCGGCACCGCCGTCGAGAAGGCCACCGAGGTGACCCAGGCCGCCGTGGAGAAGACCGGTGAGGCGCTCTCGAGCGCCAAGGACAAGGTCACGGACAGCAGCAGCCGGCCCTCCGACTGACCCCCGCGCGGCGCCAGGTGGTGCCGCGGGTCTGGGACAATGGCGCGTTGTGAGCCAGACCCAGGAGATCCTCGCCCTCGTCGTCGTCATCGCCCTCGCCGGCGTCGGCCTGCTCGTCGGGCTGCTGCGCAGCCGCGGCGGCAAGGACAAGCAGCTGCCGCCGCAGGCCCCCAGTGCGCCGCCGGCCACGAGGGAGCCCTCCGTCGGCGACGAGTCCGCCCCGCCCCGGGACACGCCCAAGCGGACCGTGGAGACGTCGCCCGGGGTGGACCTGCTCGAGCCGCCCGTGGTCGAGCCGACCCCCACGGTCGAGACCCCCGCGCCGGCGGTCGGCCGGCTCCAGCGCCTGCGGGCCCGGCTGGCCCGCTCCAACTCGGCGATGGGGCAGGGCCTGCTGTCGCTGCTGTCCCGCGGCGGCCTGGACGAGCAGGCCTGGGAGGACGTCGAGGACACCCTGCTGACCTCCGACCTCGGGGTCGAGGCCACCACCGAGCTGGTCGATTCCCTGCGCACCCGGGTCAAGGTGGAGGGCGCCACCGACGAGGCCACCGTGCGCGAGTGGTTGCGCGCGGACCTGCTGACGCTCGTCGACCCCTCGATGGACCGTGAGGTCGCCTCCTCGCGGGTCGACGGGCGCCCGGCCGTGGTGATGGTCGTCGGGGTCAACGGCACCGGCAAGACCACCACCGTCGGCAAGCTCGCCCGCGTGCTCGTCGCCGAGGACAAGGACGTCGTGCTCGGTGCGGCCGACACGTTCCGGGCCGCCGCCGCCGACCAGCTGCAGACCTGGGGCGAGCGGGTCGGGGTGCCGACCATCCGCTCCGACCGGGAGGGCGCCGACCCCGCAGCGGTCGCGTTCGACGCGGTCAAGGGCGCCGCGGAGGCCGAGGCCGACGTGGTCCTCATCGACACCGCCGGACGGCTGCACAACAAGGTCGGCCTCATGGACGAGCTCGGCAAGGTCAAGCGGGTCATCGAGAAGCAGTCCCCGATCGACGAGGTGCTGCTGGTCCTCGACGCCACGACCGGCCAGAACGGCCTGCGACAGGCCGAGGTCTTCTCCGAGGTCGTCAACGTCACCGGCATCGTGCTCACCAAGCTCGACGGCACCGCCAAGGGCGGCATCGTCGTGGCCGTGCAGCGCAAGCTCGGCGTGCCGGTCAAGCTGGTCGGCCTCGGCGAGGGCCCCGACGACCTGGCCCCGTTCGACCCCGAGGCCTTCGTCGACGCGCTGATCTCCTGAGGCGTGACCGGGCGAGCTCGAGAGGCCGCCGCACGGCATACAGGCCCTGAAGCGCTCCCGCACAGGTTCGTCCCACCGCGCACAGGAGCGTTCCTGTGTCGGCTGGGACGAACTTGCGCGAGACGCTCGGAGCGTCCTGAGGACCCCGCCGCCGTTCACCTGTTGCTTACCTGCACGAGGGATCGCTAACACGGCTGTAACACAAGACCGCATCCGGTGAAACGGGCGCTGTCCATCCTCTTCGGCATGACAATCGACAGCGGCGACACCGCCTGGGTTCTCGCCAGTGCCGCGCTGGTACTGCTGATGACCCCCGGTCTCGCGTTCTTCTACGGTGGCATGGTCAGGGCCAAGAGCGTCCTGAACATGATGATGATGAGCTTCGGGGCCATGGCGTCGGTCGGCGTCGTCTGGGTCCTCTGGGGCTACAGCGAGGCGTTCGGCAACTCGTGGAACGGCCTCATCGGCAACCCCTTCCAGCACTTCGGGCTGAGCAACCTGCTCAGCAAGGACTCGATCTTCGGCTACGTCGCCGCTGCCGACGGGGCCCCGGCCCACGGCGGCATCCCGGCACTGGCCTTCGTGGCCTTCCAGGCCGTCTTCGCGATCATCACGGTGGCGCTGATCAGCGGTGCCATCGCGGACCGCACCAAGTTCTCCACGTGGATGGTCTTCACCGTGGTCTGGGCGACGATCGTCTACTTCCCGGTCGCGCACTGGGTGTTCGCCTTCGACGGCTACGCGGCCGACAAGGGCGGCTGGATCGCCAACCAGCTCAAGGCGATCGACTTCGCCGGCGGCACAGCGGTCCACATCAACGCCGGCGCAGCGGGTCTGGCGCTGGCGCTCGTGATCGGCAAGCGGGTCGGCTTCCGCAAGGAGCCGATGCGCCCGCACAACCTCACCCTGGTGATGCTCGGCGCCGGCCTGCTGTGGTTCGGCTGGTTCGGCTTCAACGCCGGCTCGGCGCTCGGCGCCAACAACACCGCCGCCGTGACCTGGGTCAACACCATGGTCGCCACCGCCGCTGCCGCCATCGGCTGGCTCGCCACCGAGCGCTTCCGGGACGGGCACGCCACGTCCCTGGGCGCCGCCTCCGGCATCGTCGCCGGCCTGGTCGCCATCACCCCGTCATGTTCCGCGGTCACCCCGGTCGGCGCCATCGCGATCGGCGTCATCGCCGGTGTCGTCTGCGCCCTGGCCGTGGGCCTGAAGTTCCGCTTCGGCTTCGACGACAGCCTCGACGTCGTGGGCGTCCACCTCGTCGGCGGCATCGTCGGCACCCTCGCGATCGGCTTCTTCGCCTCCGCCTCGGCCCCCGCCGGGGTCGACGGCCTCTTCTACGGTGGCGGCGTGGACCAGCTGTGGCGCCAGGCTGTCGGCGCCTTCGCCGTCCTCGCCTTCTCCTTCGTGCTGACCTACGCCATCGGCACGGTCCTGGCCAAGGTGCTCGGCTTCCGCGTCGAGCGCGACGCCGAGGTGGCGGGCATCGACCTCGACCAGCACGCTGAGACGTCGTACGACCTCGGCACGCTCAGCGGCGGCTCCCGCTTCGGCGGCTCGCCGCCGCCCGCGGGCACCCCGGCTGCCACGCCCCAGCCCGCCACGACCACGCAGGGAGCATCCGTATGAAGCTCGTCACCGCCATCATCAAGCCGCACAAGCTCGAGGAGGTGAAGGAGTCGCTCGAGGCCTTCGGGATCGCCGGTATGACGGTCAGCGAGGCCAGCGGCTACGGCCGCCAGCGCGGCCACAGCGAGGTCTACCGCGGCGCCGAGTACACCGTGGACTTCGTGCCCAAGGTGCGCGTGGAGGTCCTCGTCGACGACGTGGACGCCACCGGGGTCGTCGAGGCCATCCTCAAGTCCGCCCAGACCGGCCGCATCGGCGACGGCAAGATCTGGACCGTTCCCGTCGAGGACGTCGCACGCGTCCGCACCGGCGAGCGCGGCCCGGACGCGCTGTAGGTCATGGGTCGGGACATGGACCTGACCGCACAGCGGCTCGACCTGGCCGGCACCCGGAGCTTCGGTGCTCCGGGTGCCGGTCGGCGCCGCCGCACCGCCCTGGCCGACTTCGCCCGCGACCAGCTCCAGGGCATCTGGGCCGACGCGACCAAGGGGGGCCGATTCGAGGGCGTGGCGCTGGCCAGCGTGGGCAGCCTCGCCCGCGGCGACGGCGGCCCGCTCAGCGACTACGACCTGGTGCTGCTGCACTACGGGCGCTCGCTGTCCGAGGGGGACGTGACCGAGCTGGCCGACCGCGTCTGGTACCCCATCTGGGACGGCGGCGCCAAGCTCGACCACAGCGTCCGCACCGTCAACCAGTGCCGACAGGTGGCCGCGGCCGACCTGTCCGCGGCGGTGGGCCTGCTGGACCTGACCTGGGTCGCCGGGGACCGCGAGGTCGTGCAGGCGGCCAGCGCCACCCTGGCGCACGACTGGCGGGCCAACGCCCGCCGCCGGCTGCCCGAGCTGGTCGAGTCCCTGGAGACCCGCCACCGGCGCCACGGCGACCTCGCCCATGTCATCGAGCCGGACCTGAAGGAGGCGCGCGGCGGCCTGCGCGACATGACCGTGCTGCGGGCCCTGACGGCCGCCTGGCTGGCGGACCGCCCGCACGGCGCGGTCGACACGGCATACGAGCACCTGCTCGACGTGCGCGACGCGCTGCACGTCGTCACCGGCCGCGGCCGGGACCGGCTGACCCGCGAGGACCACGACGCGGTCGCCGCGCTGCTGGGGGAGCCGGACGCCGACGCGATGCTCACCGGTGTGGCCACCTCCGCGCGGACCATCGCCTTCGCGCTCGACGCGACGGTACGCCGCGCCGGACAGTCCCAGCGCGCCCGCACCCTGCGCATCGGCCCGCGCCGCCCACAGCTGAACCCGCTGGGCTACGGCCTGTTCGAGCACGACGGCGAGCTCGTCCTCGGCCCGAGCGTCGACCCGGCCCGCGACCCGCTGCTGGCGCTGCGCGCCGCGGTGCTGGCCGCCCGCAACAACCTGCCCATCTCCCCGGCGACCCTGGCCAACCTCGCCGAGCACAGCGCCCCGCTGTCCGAGCCGTGGTCGGTGCTGGCCCGCTCGCTCTTCGCCGACCTGCTCGCCGCCGGCCCGGGGCTGATCCCGGTGTGGGAGGGGCTGGACCTGGCCGGCGTGGTCGAGCGCTGGATCCCGGAGTGGGCCGACGTGCGCAGCCGGCCGCAGCGCAACCCGGTCCACCGGCACACCGTCGACCGGCACCTGGTCGAGACCGTGGTGCAGGCCAAGGCGCTGCTGCGGGACGTCGAGCGTCCCGACCTGCTGCTGCTGGCCGCGCTGCTGCACGACATCGGCAAGGTGGCCGGCGCCCACGACCACTCGACCGTCGGCGCCCCCGTCGCCGCCCGGGTCGCTGCCCGGATGGGGCTGCCCGCGACCGAGGTCGACCTGGTCACCCTGCTCGTGCGCGAGCACCTCACCCTGATCGACCTCGCCACGAGGCGAGACCCGCAGGACCCGCAGACCGTGGCCGCGGTCGTCGACGCCGTCGGCGGCGAGCGTGCGGTGCTGGAGCTGCTGCGGGCGCTCACCGAGGCCGACGCCTGCGCCGCGGGCCCGGCCGCCTGGACCGACTGGAGGGCTCAGTTGCTCGACCGCCTGACCGGGGGAGTGCGTGCCGCACTGGGTGACGAGACCGCCCGGCCGGTCCCCGACGAGCTCGAAGGGCCGCTGTCCCCGGAGGTCATCACCTCCGTGGTGGCCGGCGAACCGCACGTGGAGGTCACCAGCGTCGGCGGGGTGCACCGCCTCGACGTCTACGACCGGGACCGGCTCGGGCTGTTCGCCGACACCGCGGGCCTGCTCGCCTCGCACGGCCTGGTCGTGCGGACCGCGGTGGTGCGCACCGTGGACGGCATCGCCGCCAACGAGTGGCACGTGGAGTCCCCCGGCGGGGACGCGCCCGACGGCGTCGTGCTGGCGCGCGGGCTGTTCCGCCTGGCCCGCGGTGACCGGGCGCCGCTGATGGCGCTGGAGCGCCGCCGCTCGCCGCGCCCGACGGCCAGTGCCCACGCCAGCTCCGGGTCACCGGGGCAGACGCGGGCGATGGTGGTGCCGCAGGCCTCGCTGGACGCCACGGTCATCGAGGTGCGCGCCCAGGACCGTCCCGGCCTGCTGCACGACGTCGGGCTGGCGCTGGCCAAGGCCGGCCTGAGCGTGCGCAGCGCGCACATCGCCACCTACGCGGGGCAGACGCTGGACACGTTCTACCTGACCGAGTTCGCCGGTCGGGCCCTCCCGCCGGCCCGTGTGGCGCAGGCGGTGTCGGTCCTGATCGACGCGTGCGACGGGACAGGTGCGCAGGGAAGATAACCTTGCCCGGTGTTCACCAGTCTGTCTGACCGCCTGACCGCGACCTTCAAGAACCTCCGCGGCAAGGGCCGCCTGTCCGAGAGCGACGTCAACGCGACGATCCGCGACATCCGGATGGCCCTGCTCGACGCCGACGTGGCGCTGCCCGTCGTCAAGGAGTTCACGCACGCGGTGCGCGAGCGTGCCCTCGGTGCGGAGGTCAGCGGCGCCCTCAACCCGGCGCAGCAGGTCGTCAAGATCGTCAACGACGAGCTCGTCGCGATCCTCGGCGGCCAGACCCGGCGGATCCAGTTCGCGAAGAACCCGCCGACGGTCATCATGCTCGCCGGCCTCCAGGGCTCCGGCAAGACCACGTTCGCCGGCAAGCTGGCCAAGTGGCTCAAGGACCAGGGCCACACCCCGATGCTCGTGGCCGCCGACCTGCAGCGCCCCAACGCGGTCACCCAGCTGCAGGTCGTCGGAGAGCGGGCCGGCGTGCCGGTCTTCGCCCCCGAGCGGGGCAATGTCGCCGGCTACGACGCCGCCGTCGAGTCCGGTGAGGGCACCCGCTCCTACGGCGACCCGGTCACGGTGTCCCGCCAGGGCATCGACGAGGCCCGCGCGCGCCAGCACGACGTGGTCATCGTCGACACGGCCGGCCGCCTCGCCATCGACGAGGCGCTGATGCAGCAGGCCGCCGACATCCGCGCGGCGATCAGCCCCGACGAGGTCCTCTTCGTCATCGACGCGATGATCGGCCAGGCGGCGGTGGAGACCGCCCAGGCATTCGCCGAGGGCGTCGACTTCACCGGTGTCGTGCTCGGCAAGCTCGACGGCGACGCCCGTGGTGGTGCCGCGCTGTCGGTCGCCAAGGTCACCGGCCGGCCGATCATGTTCGCCTCGGTCGGTGAGCAGACCAAGGACATCGAGGTCTTCCACCCCGACCGGATGGCCTCGCGCATCCTCGACATGGGTGACGTGCTCACCCTGATCGAGCAGGCCGAGAAGGCCTTCGACCAGCGCCAGGCGCAGGAGATGACGCGGAAGTTCCTCGAGGAGGAGGACTTCACCTTCGACGACTTCCTGCAGCAGATGTCCGCGATCAAGAAGATGGGCTCGCTCAAGCAGATGCTCGGCATGATGCCGGGCATGGGCCAGATGCGCGCCCAGCTCGACTCGCTCGACGAGCGCGAGTTCGACCGGGTCGAGGCCATGGTGCGCTCGATGACCCCGTTCGAGCGCACCCACCCCAAGCAGATCAACGGCTCCCGTCGCGCCCGCATCGCCCGTGGCTCGGGCGTCTCGGTCTCCGAGGTCAACCAGCTGCTCGAGCGCTTCACCCAGGCTCAGAAGATGATGCGCAGCCTGCGCCGCGGCGGCGGGGTCCCCGGCATGCCGGGGATGCCGGGGATGCCGGGCATGGGCGGCGCCAAGAAGGCGGCGAAGGGCCAGCAGCGCAAGAAGGGCAAGAGCGGCAACCCGGCCAAACGCGCCGCGGAGGAGAAGGCGGCGGCCGAGAAGGCCGCCAACGCCCGGATCAACGCCGCCAACCAGGCCTTCGGTATGCCGGGTGGCCAGGACGACGGCCAGCCGGCCGCCACGGACCCGGCCAACGTCGAGCTGCCCAAGGGCTTCGAGAAGTTCCTCGGCCGCTGACCCGGTCAGCGGTTACCGGTGACCCGGCCTGCGCCACGGCGCGGGCCGGGTCACGTCTTTGGGGTGATTGACGGCTCCTCGCGCGTCGCCACAGGGTGGTGGGAGCGCCGGGTCGCGGACGCTGCCCGGCGGAGCCCGTTGGCGTTGGAGCCGGTCATGGGACGTCGAGCCACTCTCCAGTTCAGCCGGGTGCGCCTGACCCGCGCGGTCGTCACCCCACTGCTCGCCATCGGGGTCCTGGTTACGCCGGCGGTCGCCACTGTCGCCGCGCCAGCGGCATCGTCCCGGGCGACCGTCGCCGCCACCTGCGACCGGTCCTGTCTCGCCGGTGAGCTCCGGGCCGACGTCGAGCACTACCTGCGCGCGCACGGCGTGGAAGAGCACGCCTCCGCGGCGGCGCTGAGCGTGAGCCTTCGCGGCCAGCGGCACAGCATCGACGTGGCCGCCGGGACCACCCGGTTCGGCGGGTCCGACGCCGTGGACAGCGACAGCGTCTGGCAGATCGGCAGCAACACCAAGGCGTTCACGTCGGTGCTGCTGCTCCAGCTCGAGGCGGAGCACCGCCTGTCGATCAACGACACGCTGGGCCGGTGGCTGCCGCAGTACCCGCAGTGGCGTGGCGTCACGATCAAGCGGCTGCTGAACATGACCAGCGGCATCCCCAACTACTCCGACCAGGACCCGATGCTTGCCGCCTACGCGGCGCACCCCCACCGGTACTTCTCCGCGCGCGATCTCGTCTCGTTCGCCGTCGGGGCACCCGCGACCACCGGCTACCACTACTCCAACACCAACTACGTCCTCGCCGAGATGGTCATCGAGAAGGCCACCGGGCGCAGCTACCAGCACGAGCTGCGCTCCCGGATCATCGGGCCCCTCGGCCTGGACGAGCTGTGGTACCGGCCCGACGTCTACCCGCGGTCGGTCACGAAGCGCGAACCGGCCGGGTACTACTTCAACGACCAGCCGCCGGTCCTGCTGGGCCTGAAGGGCCGGGACGTCAGCCGCGACTCCCTGTCCTGGGCGCGAGGCGCCGGAGGCATCATCAGCACCACCGGCGACATGATCCGGTGGGAGCGGGCGATGTACGGCGGTCACCTGCTGCCAGCCCGGCAGCAGGCCGAGCTGCTCAGCCTCGTCTCGACACGCACCGGCAAGCCCATCGCGACCACGTCGCCGAGCGACCCGAGCGCGTTCGGTCTCGGGGTCGCGCAGGCCACCTTCCCCGGCTTCGGCACCGTCTGGTTCTACGAGGGCGAGACGCTCGGGTTCCGCACGCTCCACGTCTGGTTCCCCGGATCGGGGCTCCTCCTGGCGATGGGCGTCAACAGCGCACCGACCCATGACCATATCGAGGAGCTGGCCATCGCGGCATACAAGACGGTGGCTGCGCATGGACTCACCGCGCTGGCCGCAGCCTCCTGACCGGCTGCGGCCAGCCGCGAACGGCCGCGTGGAACAGCCAGGGGATGCCCGCCGTTTGCACCTGTAACGGTGTAAGCAGGAGTGCGCGATGGACGTCTTCGAGAACCGGTCCGAGCAGGAGGCGCTGGACGCCTACTCACAGGTCGTCACCGGGGTGGCCGACCGGCTCATCCCCCGGGTGGCCAGCATCCGGGTGCGCCGCCGGGTCCGCGGCGGGGAGGCCGAGGCCGGTGGCTCGGCGGTGGTGCTCACCGCCGACGGGCACCTGCTGACCAACGCCCACGTCGTCGACGGCGCGACCTCGGGGACCGCCGAGTTCGCCAACGGCCTGGGCGTGCGCGTCCACGTGGTCGGCTCCGACCCGCTCTCCGACCTGGCCGTGCTGCGCGCCGAGGGGGAGGTGCCGGACCCGCCGGAGTTCGGCAGCGCCGAACGGCTGCGGGTCGGCACCCTCGTCGTGGCCGTCGGCAACCCGCTCGGCCTGGCCGGCAGCGTGACCGCCGGGGTGGTCAGCGCCCTGGGTCGCTCGCTGCCCACCCGGTCCGGCACCGCCAGCCGGATCGTGGAGGACGTCATCCAGACCGACGCGGCGCTGAACCCCGGCAGCTCCGGCGGTGCCCTGGCCGACGCCCGCGCCCGGGTGGTCGGCATCAACACGGCAGTGGCCGGCATCGGGGTCGGGCTTGCCGTGCCGGTCAACGCGACGAGCTGGCGGATCATCGAGGCCCTGCGCGCCGACGGCCGGGTGCGCCGTGCCTACCTCGGGCTGGTCACCACGCCCGCCCCGCTGCCGCCGCGGTTCGCCGACGCCACCGGCCAGCGCACCGCCCTGCGCGTGGTCGAGGTCGTCACCGGCAGCCCGGCCGAGCGGGCGGGGCTGCGCCGGGGCGACCTGCTCCTGGCCGTCGACGGCCAGCCCCTGCGCGACGCCCAGTCGCTGCAACGGCTGCTGTTCGCCGAGGCGGTCGGCCGACGCACCGAGCTCACCGCGGTGCGCGGCGAGGCGCTGGTCGACGTCGTGGCCGTGCCCGCCCCACTGGAGGGCTGACCACGCGTGGCGACCACCCGGCATACGGCAGGAGGCGGTCGCCCGTGCCCGGCGACGGGCGTACCGTCCGGCCCATGAGCCAGGACGGACACCGCGACTGGGACTTCAGCGGGCTGCAGGCCCTGTTCATCAACTGCACCCTCAAGCGCTCGCCGGAGCTGTCCCACACCCAGGGCCTGGTCGACCGCAGCGCGGCGATCATGCGCCGGCACGGCGTGGAGGTAGACCAGATCCGGGCGGTCGACCACGACATCGCGACCGGCGTCTACCCGGACATGACCGAGCACGGCTGGGCCACCGACGAGTGGCCGCAGCTGTGGCCGCGGGTCCAGGCCGCGCACATCCTCGTCGTGGCCGGGCCGATCTGGCTGGGGGACAACTCCAGCGTCACCAAGCGGGTGATCGAGCGGCTCTACGCCCAGTCCAGCCAGCTCAACGAGCACGGGCAGTACGCCTTCTACGGCCGGGTCGGCGGGGCGCTGATCACCGGCAACGAGGACGGGGTCAAGCACTGCACCAGCAACATCCTCTACAGCCTGCAGCACCTCGGCTACGTCATCCCGCCGCAGGCCGACGCCGGCTGGATCGGCGAGGTCGGCCCCGGCCCGTCCTACCTCGACCCGGGCTCCGGCGGCCCCGAGAACGACTTCACCAACCGCAACACCACGTTCATGACGTGGAACCTCCTGCACCTGGCGAAGATGATCACCGACGCCGGCGGTATCCCCGCGTGGGGCAACCAACGCTCGGCGTGGGAGCAGGGGCAGCGCTTCGACTTCAACCCCGAGTACCGCTGAGCGGTCCGGGGCGGAGTGTCGGCATGGCGGGGACGTGGGTCGACCGGGCCAGCGCCGACGACCTCATGGCGCTCGCCGCCGACCGCGGGCCGGTGCCGATGCAGGTGGGGGCCCTGCTGCTCCTCGGCGCCGGGGCCGATGCGGGCGCGGTGGCCGCTGCCGTCGGCGCCGCCTGCGGGTGGGTGCCCCGGCTCCGGCAACGGCTCGTGCGCACGCCGCCCGGGTGCGGTCGACCGGTGTGGGTGGAGGACGCGGGATTCAGGGCCGAACGGCACGTGCGACGGGTGACGCTGACCGGTGACCTGCTGGAGCTGACCGCCGCCCTGGTCACCACGCCGCTCCCTCGCGACCGTCCCCTGTGGGCTGCAGTGGTGGTGGAAGGTCTTCCTGGCGGGGGAGTGGCGCTCGTGCTGGTCATGCACCACGTGGTCTCCGACGGGGTGGGCGGCCTCGCGGTCCTGGGGGCGCTGGCCGACGCGACGCAGCACCCACCGGCCCGCGCGGGGCACCCAGCCCGGCCGACGACGAGGGTCCTGCTGAGGGACGCCTGGACGGCGCGGGCGGCCGCCGTGCGACGGATGCCGCTCGCCGGGCGGCGGGTCGCAGCGGCCGCCACCGAGCTCGGGCTGCAGCGGGTCCGGCTCGCGGCCCGGACCTCGCTCAACGTCCGCACCGGCCCTCGCCGCCGACTCCTCGTGGTCTCGGTGCCGCTGGCCGGCGTCCGTGCGGCCGCGCACCAGCACGGGGCGACCGTCAACGACGAGGTGGTCTCGGCCATCGGCGGCGCGCTCGGCGACCTGGTCGCGGCACGCGGCGAGCCGCTGGCCGAGCTCGTGGTGTCGGTGCCGGTGAGCGCCCGCACGCAGACCTCCGCGTCGCAGCTGGGGAACCAGGTCGGCGCCATGCCGGTGACGGTCGACCTGCGGGCCGACCGTGCCGAGCGCCTGCGGCGGGTCGCGGCCCTGACGGCCGCCCGCCGGGCCGCCCAGCGCGGTGGGTCGGCGGCGCTGCTGGTGCCGGCCTTCCGGCTGCTGGCCACGCTCGGGCTGTTCCGGTTGTTCGTGGACCACCAGCGGCTGGTACACACGTTCGTCAGCGACCTGCGCGGCCCGGTCGAGCGCTGGGCCATCGCCGGCGTGCCGGTGGAGGCGGTCGTCCCGGTGGCGCCGACCCCGGGCAACGTGACGGTCAGCTTCGGCGTGCTCTCCTACGCGGGCACCCTCGCCGTCGCGGTGCTGGCCGACCCGGAGCGCGTACCGGACCTCGACGTTCTCGGTGCCGCACTCGCCCGCGAGCTCGATGCGCTCGCGGGCCGGGACGCCGGCTCCGCGGGTGGTGGGTAGGGTCGCGCCATGAGCGCGCCGGTGCTGCACGTCAGGGGACAGGTCCTCGTCGGCCCCGAGGAGGTGCGCGACGAGGTGTGGGTGGTCGACGGCCGCCTGTCGTATGCCGCGCCGCAGCCGGGTGCGGACGTCCAGACCGTCTCCGGCTGGGCCCTGCCGGGCCTGGTGGACGCCCACTGCCACGTCGGGCTCGACGCCCACGGCGCCGTCGACGACGCCACGAGCGAGGCGCAGGCGCTCGCCGACCGGGAGGCCGGCACGCTGCTGATCCGCGACGCCGGGTCGCCGGCGGACACCCGCTGGATCGACGAGCGCGAGGACCTGCCGCGGGTCATCCGTGCCGGCCGGCACATCGCCCGGACCCGACGCTACATCCGCAACTACGCCCACGAGATCGAGCCCGAGGACCTGGCCGCCTACGTGCGGCAGGAAGCCCGGCGCGGGGACGGCTGGGTCAAGCTCGTCGGCGACTGGATCGACCGCGACTCCGGCGACCTGGCACCGTGCTGGCCGCGGGAGGCCCTCACCGCCGCCATCGCGGCCGCCCACGAGGAGGGCGCCAGGGTCACCGCGCACTGCTTTGGCGAGGAGTCGCTGCGTGACTTCGCGGCCGCCGGCACCGACTGCATCGAGCACGCCACGGGCCTGGAGCCGGACACCATCGACGCCTTCGCCGCGCAGGGGATCGCCATCGTGCCGACCCTGGTCAACATCGACACCTTCCCCGCCATCGCGGCCTCGGCCGAGGAGAAGTTCCCGCTCTACGCCAAGCACATGCGCGACCTGCACGCCCGCCGCTACGAGACCGTCGCCGCCGCGCACGACGCCGGCATCCCGATCTACCTGGGCACCGACGCCGGCGGGTCGCTGCCGCACGGCCTGGTCGCCGCCGAAGCCGCCGAGCTGGTGCGGGCGGGAATCCCGGCGGAGCAGGCCCTGGAGGCGGCGACCTGGGGTGCGCGCCGCTGGCTCGGCCGGCCCGGGCTGGAGGAGGGCGCCGGGGCCGACCTGGTCGTCTACGCCGCCGACCCGCGCGAGGACATCGGCGTGCTGGCCCACCCGACCTACGTCGTGCTGCGAGGCCGCGTTGTCGCCTGAGGGCCACGCTCTGCCCGAGCTGCACGCGGTCGGGGAGCGGGTGTGGGTCAGCCCCGTGCGCCGGGAGGACCTCGACCCCTACCGGCGCGCGGTGGAGCGCTCCCGCGACCGCCTGTCCCGTTGGAACCCGGTCAACCCCGAGGACCTGGCCACCCACCTCGGCGCCCAGTCCCGCGGTCACCGCACGTTCGTCATCCGGGCCCGCCGGCCCGAAGGTGACCATGACGTCGTCGGCAAGGTCAACGTCACCAACGTCGTCCACGGCCGGTTCCTGTCCGCAGCCATGGGCTACGACGCCTACGACCCGTATGCCGGCCGCGGCATGTTCGCCGAGGGCATGCGGCTGGTCGTGGGGCTGGCCTTCGCCGCCGAGCCGCACGGGATGGGGCTGCACCGCCTCGAGGCGAGCGTCCAGCCGGGCAACGTCACCTCGGCCGGCCTGCTGCGTTCGGTGGGCTTCCGGCACGAGGGCTACACGCCGCGGATGCTGTGGCTGGCCGACAGCTCGGGTCGGGAGTCCTGGCGCGACCACGACCGCTACGCGATGACCGCCGAGGAGTGGCCTGCCCGGCCCTACGCCCCGCAGCGGCGTCGGCGGTTGGTGGTCCTCGTGGGCGGGGTGCCCGGGTCGGGCAGGACGACGCTGGCGCGCGCCCTCGCCGAGGAGCTCGGGGTGCCGTTGCTGTCCACGGACGTGGTCACGGATGCCGACGCGGTCTGGGCGCTGCTCGCCGCGTCGCCGGTCGGCGCTGTCGTCGAGGGCTCGTTCGGGTCGGCAGACCGTGACCGCGTCGAGCGGGGCCTGGCCGTGGCGGGCCTGGCCCCGGCCTCCGTGTCGGAGGTCCGGTGCGAGGTGGCGGCCGACGCCGAGGCAGCCCGGCCGCTGGGGGTGGGGCCGGCGCACCGGGTCGACGCCTCGGTGCCGGCCAGCGCCGGGCAGGTGGCCCGGCTCGCGCTCGCAGTCCGCGCCGCGGCTGTGTGAGTCAGCCTGGGCTCTCGAGCTGCCCACCCCGGGGGATCCAGTATCCGAGAAGTAACGCGGTGTTATTTGACTGATAACTCTGCGCTATCCAAACTCCTACTCATGGCGTAGGAGAGTCGCGTCCTGCCGCCCCCGGCGGCGGGGCGCGCGGCATACCGCGGAGATCCTGGCCGCCACCTCCGTCCCTTGCCGGGCAACGGCGCTCGGCAAAAGGGGTGAGGCAGGATCCGCGCTTCGTCGAGTCCATGAACGCCGTGCCGACCGCACAGTCGTACTCACAAGACCTACTAGGTGCATAGGAGAAGTCGGGTGGCCGCACCCGACTCATGCAGGCAGGAGAACCGCATGTCCCGTCCCCTGGGCCGCGTCGCCCTCGCGCTCGGTGCGCTCGCCTCCGCCCTCTCGATGGCCGCCTGCGGGGGGAGCTCGTCCGCGAGTGACACCCCCGTCACCTCCGTCAAGCTGGGCTACTTCCCGAACCTGACCCACGCCACCGCGATCGTCGCCGACAAGGAGGGCTTCTTCGCCAAGGAGCTTGGCAAGACCAAGCTCGAGGTCAAGACCTTCAACGCCGGTCCCGCCGCGATGGAGGCGCTGAAGTCCGGCGCCATCGACGCCACCTACGTGGGGCCCGGCCCGGCGACCAACGCCTACATCAACACGAACGGCCAGGCCGTGACCATCGTCGCCGGCGCGGCCTCGGGTGGTGCCTCGCTCGTCGTCGACAAGTCGATCAAGACCGCCACGGACCTCAAGGGCAAGAAGGTCAGCTCGCCGCAGCTGGGCAACACGCAGGACATCGCCCTGCGCTACTGGCTCAAGGGCCAGGGCCTGAGCACCGACCTCCAGGGTGGGGGCGACGTCAACATCGCTCCGCAGGACAACTCCCAGACCCTGGACGCCTTCAAGCAGCACCTCATCGCCGGCGCGTGGGTCCCCGAGCCCTACGCCACGCGTATGGTGCAGGCCGGCGGCAAGGTCCTCGTCGACGAGCGCACCCTGTGGCCCAACCAGAAGTTCGCCACGACGGTCCTCGCCGTCCGCACCGACTTCCTCAAGGCGCACCCCGGCACCGTCCGGGCGCTGCTGGCCGGCGACCTCGACGCCGCGGACTTCATCGCCAAGGACCCGACCAAGAGCCAGCAGGACGTCGCCGACGTCATCGCCAAGGTGTCCGGCAAGCCACTCAAGCCCGAGGTCATCACCGCGGCCTGGCCGCAGCTGACCTTTACCGTCGACCCGGTGGCCTCCTCGATCCTCACCGGGGCGCAGAACGCCTACGACGTGGGCGTGCTGAAGAAGAAGCCCGAGCTGGGCACCCTGATCGACCTCAAGCTCCTCAACGCGCTGCTCAAGGAGCGCGGCAAGCCGGCGGTGGCGTCATGACAGCGGCCGTCACGACCGCTGCCGCCCGGGGGGAGGACGGCGTGGCGACCAGCACCCGCCACGCCGTCACCCTCCGGGGGGTCACCAAGCGGTACGCCGGGGAGCACGGCGTCCTCGCCCTCGACGGGATCGACCTGCAGGTGCATCCCGGGGAGTTCGTCTGCCTCGTCGGCGCCTCCGGCTGCGGCAAGTCCACGCTGCTCAACCTGGTCAGCGGCCTCGACGACGTCTCCTCCGGGGAGGTCGGGGTCGACGGCCACGCCGCCCTGATGTTCCAGGAGTCGGCCCTGTTCCCGTGGCTCTCGGCGCTGGACAACGTCGCGACACCGTTGCGGCTCAAGGGAGTCGGGCGCCAGGACCGCGAGGCCCGCGCCCGGGAGTACCTCGACGTGGTCCACCTCGGCGACTTCGCCGACCGGCGCCCGCACGAGCTCTCCGGCGGGATGCGCCAGCGCGTCGCGCTGGCCCGGACCCTGGCCACCCAGGCTCCCGTGCTGCTCATGGACGAGCCCTTCGGGGCGCTCGACGCCATGACCCGCGACCTGCTCCACGACGAGCTGGAGTCGATCTGGCGCGAGCGCTCGCTCAGTGTCCTGTTCGTCACCCACAACGTCCGCGAGGCCGTCCGCCTGGGCGACCGCGTGGTGCTGCTGTCCAGCCGGCCGGGACGGATCGTCAAGGAGTACCCCGTCGACATCACCCGCCCCCGCCGGATCGAGGACAGCGCCGTCTCCACGCTCTCGGGTGAGATCACCCACGCGCTGCGCGAGGAGGTGGCCCGCCATGGCTCTTGAGGTCACCGAGCGGCTCCCGGGCCGGGACAACACCGAGCTGCGCGGCCTGGACGCGCTCGACCTCGGCGACTCGCACCAGCGCAGCCGCCGGGTCTGGCAGGCCGCCTGGCCCAAGCTCGCCGCCATCGTGCTGGCCCTCGGCGCGTGGCAGGCCGTCGTGCTCAGTGGCTGGAAGCCGAGCTACCTGCTGCCCGGACCGCTTCCGGTGTTTCGCGAGCTCGGCCACCAGGTCACCACCGGGGACTTCTGGAAGGCCGTCTCGATCACCATGACCCGCGGCCTCGTCGGCTTCGCCATCGCCGCCGTGATCGGCCTGGTGCTCGGCGTCGTGGTCTCGCGCTCGCGGGTGCTGCGCGCCGCCATCGGCTCACTCATCACCGGGCTGCAGACCATGCCCTCGATCGCGTGGTTCCCGCTGGCGATCCTGCTGTTCCAGCTCTCCGAGCAGGCGATCCTGTTCGTCATCCTCATCGGCGCGGTGCCCTCGATCGCCAACGGCGTCATCGGGGGAGTGGACTACGTCCCGCCGCTGCTGCTGCGGGCCGGGCGCAACATCGGTGCCAGCGGGCTGTCCCTCTACCGTCACGTGGTGCTGCCGGCGGCGCTGCCGAGCATCGTCTCCGGCCTGAAGCAGGGCTGGGCCTTCGCCTGGCGCTCGCTGCTGGCCGGGGAGCTGCTGGTCTCGATCGCCAACCGCCCGAGCCTGGGGGTCTTCCTCACCCAGAGCCGCGAGCTCGGCGACACGACGTACATGATCGCGCTGATGATCGCCATCCTCGCGATCGGCATCGCGGTCGACGCGGTCTTCGCCTCGGTCGACACCGGCCTGCGCCGTCGCCGCGGGGTCACCGCCTGAGCCTCACATCCCGCCGGAGGGCCACATCCAGCCGTAGTCCCCGCTGACCTCGGGCATCGGCCACAGCTCGACGGCGCGTGCGGCGGCAGCCACGAGGTCGCCCGCGTCCAGCTCCACCTTCGTCTCCGGTATGCCGCGCGCCAGCCACTCGCAGTAGACCTCCAGGGGGCCTGCGGGAGGCAGCGGCCACAACCAGTAGGTCTGGCGGGAGGTGAGGCCACCCCCGCTGCCCTCCTGCGGGGTCAGGTGGGCGGCCGACTCACGCACCTCCACGCCGGGTGGCGTGAAGGTGTCGTCAACCAGCGCCCGGCGCCCATCCGCGAACACCGCCCCGACCCTCCAGGGTGCGAGGCCGGGTAGCCAGTTACTGGCCGGGGAACACGGGGTTACTGACGGGGGCGCTCCGGCTCCGGATCAGGCTCTGGCAGCGGCGGGAAGAACGACATGCCTCGATGCTGCACCCGCCCCGTCCCGCGCGCCGGGCTTTGGGTGGGACAGAATCAGCGCGTGGACATCTCCGCCAAGACCGACTACGCGATCCGGGCGCTGCTCGCGCTGGCCGAGCGCCCCGGCGGCCCCGTGTCGGTCGAGGCGCTCGCCTCCGCCCAGACGCTGCCCAGGAAGTTCCTCGAGGCGATCCTGTCCGACCTGCGCCGGGCCGGCATCGTGACCAGCCAGCGCGGTGCCTCCGGTGGCTACACCCTGGCCCGGCCGGCCGCCGAGATCACCCTCGGCGAGGTGTTCCGGGTCGTGGACGGGCCGCTCGCGGAGGTGCGCGGCCTGCGGCCGCACGAGACGGCATACGAGGGGGTGGCCAAGCACCTGCCCGTGGTCTGGGTGGCCGTGCGGGCCAGCCTGCGCCGCGTCCTGGACGAGACCAGCCTGGAGCAGCTGCGCACCGGCGCGCTGCCCGAGCACGTGCGCGAGCTGGCCACCGACCCGGGGGCGTGGCAGAACCGCTGACCGCTCGTGGTCGGGCTCCCCGCCCGCGTCTGGCAGAATGGTCGGCTGTACCCGTCCAGCCACCACCCTCTCGGCTGGCTGGAACGCCTACACACCGAGCGTCGGCTCCCCGCGTGTTCCCCACCCGGTCTCGCCGTGCTCACAACCAGAAACAGGAGACACCACAACCGTGGCCGTCAAGATTCGTCTGAAGCGCATGGGCAAGATCCGTGCACCGTTCTACCGCGTCGTCGTCATGGACTCCCGCGCCAAGCGCGATGGTCGTGCGATCGAGGAGATCGGCAAGTACCACCCCACCGAGGAGCCCTCGCTCATCGAGATCGACTCCGAGCGGGCCCAGCACTGGCTCTCCGTCGGCGCCCAGCCGACCGAGCAGGTCGAGAAGCTGCTGAAGATCACCGGCGACTGGCAGAAGTTCAAGGGTGAGCCGGGCGCCGAGGGCACCCTCAAGGTCAAGGAGGCCAAGCCCTCCAAGAAGGACCTCTACGAGGCCGCCATCGCCGCTGCCGGCAAGGCCGAGGAGAGCGGCGCCGCCGCCACCACGCCGAAGAAGAAGGCTGCCAAGAAGGCTGACGAGGCGCCCGCCGAGGCCCCCGCCGCCGAGGAGGCTGCTGCCGACGAGACCGCGAAGGCCGAGGCCTGACCGTGCTCGAGGAGGCGCTCGAGCACCTCGTCAAGGGCATCGTCGACCACGAGGACGAGGTCGCCGTCCGGCGCAAGGAGCTGCGCCGCGGTGAGATCCTCGAGGTCCGCGTCCACCCGGACGACCTCGGCCGCGTGATCGGTCGGTCCGGCCGCACCGCCAGCGCACTGCGCACCGTCATGGGTGCGCTCGCCGGTGGTCAGCCGGTCCGCGTCGACATCGTCGACACCGACCGCCAGCGCTGACGCGCCCCGGTCGCGTCCCCGACGCGACCTGCACGAACCGCAACGGCGGGGTATGCCGTGGACTCACGTCCGCGGCATACCCCGCCGTTCGTCGTGTCCGGGGTCAGTACTGCCAGGCGACCGTGGTCGCGCTGGTGCCGGAGCACGGCGCGGTGTAGCTGTGGTTGGCGCCGTTCTCCCAGGTGGCCGTGCCGTCGGCGGCGATCTTGAGGAACTTGTACTGGAACGTCGTGCACGCGGGGACGCTGGCGACGCCGAACCAGTTCGGGTAGTTGGGCGTCAGGAGCGGGCCGACGGCGGTGTTGCGGTCGGTCGACCAGCTGCCGAGCTCGGGGATGCTGCCGCTGATGTAGATGTTGTCGCCGGGGTTGGTCGGCGTCGCGTTGGTGACCGTGAACGTCACCGGCACCTGCGCCCCGGAGAGCACCTTGAGCGCGTAGCCGTTGCTGGTGCCGCCGCTCGTGGTCACCGTGACCTGCTGAGTCCCGGCCGGCGTGCCCGACGGCACCGTTGCGGTGACCCGGTTGGCGCCCCAGCTGGAGACCGACGCCGTCACCCCGCCGACCTTGAGCGTGCCCGAGGTGCCGAAGCCGCGGCCCTCGACGGTGATCGCGTTGCCGGCCCGGGTGAGCGTGGGCGCAGCGCTGCCGATCGTGGGGGAGGAGGGCTCGGGCCCCTTGTACGACCACACCGCGACCTGGCCGCCGCCGAGGGTGAAGGCGGTCACCGGGTTGTTGCCGCCGGTACCGCTGCCGACGGTGATCGACTGGCCGCCGAGCAGGCCGCCGAGCTGGTCGGTGTACGTGCCTGCGGGAAGGGCCGTGTTGAGCCCGGTGATCGGGTAGGCCGTGCCGGACTTGTTGATCGCGACGAGCACGGTGTCGTTGTTGAACCTGCGCTCGTAGACGTAGACGTCGTTGTTGATCCACCGCTGCTGGTGGGTGCCCCAGGCCAGCGCCGGCTGGTTCTGGCGCAGCGCGGACAGCTTCTGGATCTCCTTGAACGCCGTCGTCGTCTCGCCGAAGCCCGGCATCTGAGGCCGGTTCCACGGGTCCCCGCCGCCGCTGGTGTCGTTGTGCAGGTACTGCTCGGTGCCGTAGTACAGGCACGGCGTGCCGCGGACCGTGAGCATGAACGCCAGCGCGTCGTGCAGCGCCGTCGCGTCGTTCTTCAGGGTCAGGAACCGGGACATGTCGTGGTTGTCCAGGAAGGTGACCAGGTTTTCCTTGTAGGTGTAGTCCGTGCCGGTCCTGGCGATCGCCGCGTCGAGGTTGGACATCGGGGCGCCGGAGCCGAACGTCTCGCGCATCGCGATGTTGAGGTAGAAGTCCAGCACCGAGATGCCGCTGTCGTTGGCAAAGCGGACGTTGTCGGCATACAGCGGGTCGGTCTTGGACCCGAGGTACCACTCGCCGTAGAGGAAGGCGTCCTTGCTCGCCAGGACGTTGTCGGCGAAGGAGCGCTGCCACCCGCTGGACATGTGCTTCACGGCGTCCATGCGGATGCCGTCGACCCCGCGGCTCATCCAGTAGTTCGCGTCGGTCTTGAGCAGCGAGTTGACCGTGCCGTTCTGCTGGTCCAGGTCGGCGAGGTCGGCGAGGTTCCTGTACTGCACCTCGTAGCGGTCGTCGTAGTTGCTGATGCCGCCGTTGTGGTGGAAGTAGCCGTTCGTGTCGTTGATCGCGGTGCCCTTGAGCACCCCGTCGTCGTACAGCGCCCCGCCCTCGGCGAAGGAGGGGTTGGCCGGGTCGGCCGGGCTGGTGTGGTTGGGCGCCCAGTCCATGATCACCTTGATGCCCATGGAGTGGGCCGCGCTGATGAGCGAGTCGAACTCGGCGAGGGTGCCGAAGTGCTCCTCGGGGCGCTTGAAGTCGCGGGTCCAGTAGCCGTGGTAGCCGGCGTTCGGTGTGCCGCCGTAGACCGCAGGCTTGTCGATGTTGTCCACGTGCGGGGACATCCAGATCGCGGTGACGCCCATGTCCTTGAGGTACTGCAGGTGCTGCTGGATGCCGGCGAAGTCCCCGCCCCAGTAGAGCTTCCAGTTCGTCTTCGTGGCGTCGTACATCCCCGGGCTCTTGGCCGGGTCGTCGTTGCTCGTGTTGCCGTCGGCGAACCGGTCGGTGACCACCTGGTAGCACAGGTCCTGCTTGAGGCTGGCGCGGTTGGTGACCGGGGCGTCGGCGTGCGCGGTCGGGAGCAGGGCCGGGGTGGCCAGCAGGCCGCAGGTGACGGCCAGCACGCCGAGGTGGCGGCGGGCGAAGGCGCTCACGGGTGGTTCTCCAGGTCCTTGCCGAGGACGTCGGCGACGGTCCGGGTCAGGTCGTGCAGGGCCGAGCGCTCCTGCTCGCTCAGGCCGCCGAACCGGCGGTGGTTGGCCTTGTCCAGGGCCCGCTCGGCGATGCCGAGGCGGCGCTGGCCCTCCTCGGTGAGGGAGACCAGGACGACCCGCAGGTCGGCCTCGTCCCCGCGGGTGCAGACCAGGCCGTGCTCGACCAGCCGGCGCACCAGGCGGGTCGCGTTGCCCCGCGTGCACAGCAGCACCTCCGCGAGGCGGCTGATCGTCAGGGCGTCGGAGGGGGAGGCCGCGAGGTGGCGCAGCAGGGTGTACTGCGTCGGGCTCACCCCCGCCCCGCGCAGGGCCCGACGGTCGCCGTCGTCGAGCAGGACGTAGATGCGTTGCAGCTGTTCGTGCAGGGCCTTGCTCGAGCTCTCGACCATCCCGGGTGCCTCCGCCATTGGTGACTGGTCAACGAAATTGGGCCGACGCTAGGGACGCGCCGCCGGCGCGGTCAACGGTGCATACGCGATCTTGACCAAGCCCTTCCCGGTCCCTGACCACCTCCCCGGGAGGCCCCGCCGGTATGCCGTCCGGCCGGGTCCGCCGGACCTGAGAGGATCTGCGCCATGGACGTCGTGGTGGCACGTATCGGCAAGGCGCACGGGCTGCGTGGAGAGGTGACCGTGGAGGTGCGCACGGACGCGCCGCGGGAGCGGTTCGTCGTGGGCACGTCGTTCACCACCGACCCGGCGTCGGCCGGCCCGCTGCACCTGCGCAGCGTCCGCGACCACAACGGCATCACGCTGCTCGGCTTCGAGGAGGCGCCCGACCGCACGGCCGCCGAAGGGCTGCGCGGGACGCTGCTCATCGCCGACGTCGATGAGGACGAGGACGACGAGAACGCGTGGTACGAGAAGGACCTGGTCGGGCTGCGCGTCCTGACCGTCGCCGGTGAGGAGGTCGGCGAGGTCGCCGGCGTGGACAGCCGCCCGGCGCAGGACCTGCTCGTGGTGAAGCTCGCCAGCGGCCGCGAGGCGCTGGTGCCGTTCGTCGAGGCGCTGGTGCCCGAGGTCGACGTCGAGGGCGGCCGCGTCGTCATCGACCCGCCGGCCGGGCTGCTCGAGCTGGACGAGGGCTGACATGCGCCTGGACGTCGTCTCGATCTTCCCCGACTACCTGGCGCCGCTGGACCTGTCGCTGATCGGCAAGGCGCGCCGGGAGGGCCTGGTCGACCTGCACGTGCACGACCTGCGCGACTTCACCCACGACCGGCACCGCACCGTCGACGACACGCCGTACGGCGGCGGCGCCGGCATGGTCATGCGGCCCGAGCCGTGGGGCGAGGCGCTGGACCACGTCGTCGCCGCCGGGGTCCCGGCGGTCGGCGGGGGAGTGCCGCACCTGGTCGTGCCCGGCCCCGGCGGCCGGCCGTTCACCCAGGAGCTGGCCCGCGAGCTCGCGCAGCAGCCCTGGCTCGCCTTCGCCTGCGGGCGCTACGAGGGCATCGACGAGCGCGTCTACGACGAGGCGCGCGAGCACATGCCGGTCAGTGTGCTGTCCCTGGGTGACTACGTCCTCAACGGCGGCGAGGTCGCCGTGCTGGCCATGGTCGAGGCGATCGCCCGCCTCATCCCCGGTGTGATCGGCAACGCCGAGTCCCTCGTCGAGGAGTCGCACGAGGACGGCCTGCTCGAGTACCCCGTCTACACCAAGCCTCCGGTGTGGCGCGGGCGCGGCATACCGGAGGTGCTGCTGTCCGGGCACCACGGCCAGATCGCGCGCTGGCGCCGCGACGAGCGGCTGCGGCGCACCGCGCAGCGCCGCCCGGACATGCTCGCCGCGCTCGACCCCGCCGCCCTGGACGAGCGGGACCGGGCCGTGCTCGCCGAGGCGGCCGGCGGATTTCAGTCCGGGCCGTCCACTGTGGCAGACTGACTCCTCGCGTCCTGCACCGATTCGCGCCCCTGCCACAGGGGGAGTGCTGCGATCCACGGCTCGCGGGAGCACCTATACGAGATGACGCTGGGCCGGGCGATGCCCCTGCTCCAGCACCTGACGCGCTCGGTGACCTGTGGCACCGGCGGGAAAGCGAACTGATCATGCACCAGCTCGACGCCATCGACCAGACGAGCCTTCGCGACGACGTCCCGGCCTTCCGCGCCGGTGACACCCTCAAGGTCCACGTCAAGGTCGTCGAGGGCAACCGCTCGCGTGTCCAGGTCTTCCAGGGTGTCGTCATCCGCCGCCACGGCCGCGGCGTCGGCGAGACCTTCACCGTCCGCAAGGTCAGCTTCGGGGTCGGCGTGGAGCGCACCTTCCCGGTGCACACCCCGATCATCGACAAGATCGAGGTCATGACCCGCGGTGACGTCCGTCGCGCCAAGCTGTACTACCTGCGCGACCTGCGCGGCAAGGCCGCCAAGATCAAGGAGAAGCGCGAGACGACCCCGGCCCGCTGAGGCCAGGTCGACATCGACTGCTCCGCCTGCGCGTGCCTTCACAGGCTCGCAGACTAGGCTCGGGACCGATGAACCCCGGACCGCCCACGGCACCTGCCGACACGCCGACGACCCCCGCTGGGCGGGAGGTCGCGCCACGTCACGCCACGCGACTGCGCTGGCTCGTGGTGGTGGTCGTCGCACTGCTGGTGACGCTGGCGGTCCGGGGTTTTCTCGTCCAGTCGTTCTACGTGCCGTCCGCCTCGATGCAGCCCACGCTGCAGCCCGGTGACCGGATCATGGTGACCAGGGTGGGGGCCGTGCACCGGGGGGACGTCGTCGTGTTCGACGGCAGCACCACGTTCGCCGCCGGCGGCTCCACCGGGCCGGCGCCGACCGGCCTCGTCACCAAGGTCGTGAGCGGCGTGGCCTCGCTGCTGTCGGTCCAGACGCACGAAAGCGACTACGTCAAGCGGGTCGTCGGCGTCGCCGGCGACCACGTCGTCTGCTGTGACGCCCAGGGGGCCCTGCACGTCAACGGGGTGGCCGTGCACGAGCCCTACCTCTACCCCGGTGACAAGCCCAGTGACCTGACCTTCGACGTCACCGTCCCGGCGGGACACATCTGGGTCATGGGTGACCACCGCAGCGACTCGGCAGACTCACGCGCCCACCTGGGCGACCCCGGAGGAGGAATGGTGCGGCTGGATGACGTGATCGGGCGAGCGGCGCTCGTGTACTGGCCCCTGGGCCGGACGGCGACGCTGAGCTCCCCCGGTGAGCTCGCCGGCATCCCGGCTGCCCAGGGCCAGCGGTGAACGTGACCGGGAACCCTCGCCCCGACCTGCCCGAGGACGTCCAGGAGCCCATGCCCCACGGCCCGCCCGGACAGAGGCCCGTCGACGGCTCCGCGCAGGTGCCGGCCGACGCGCCCGCACCGGACGCGCCCGCGGCTGACGTGCCGGCGGCCGGAGTGCCGGCGGCCGCCGGAGTGCCGGCAGGCGCGGCCCACAACGACCTGGAGGACGACGACGAGCTCGAGCACGAGGAGACCGTCTACGAGATCGGCCCGGGTGACCGGCGGCAGGGTCCCGGACGCGCCGTGCTCTCCGCGGTCAAGGAGGCCGCGATCGTCGTCGGCATGGCCCTGGTCCTGTCCCTGGTGGTCAAGACCTGGCTGATGCAGGCGTTCTACATCCCCTCCGGGTCCATGGAGAACACCCTCGTCAACGGCGACCGCGTCATCGTCAGCAAGCTCACCCCGGGGCCGTTCGCCCTGCAGCGCGGCGACGTCGTCGTCTTCGAGGACCCGGCCAACTGGCTCGGCGAGCCGGTCCCGGTGCAGCGCGGGCCCCTCGGCGGGGCCGTCCACAACACCCTGACCTTCGTGGGCCTGCTGCCCACCGACGAGGGCAACCACCTCATCAAGCGGGTCATCGGGCTGCCCGGCGACCACGTGGTGTGCTGCGACGACCAGCACCGGATCACCGTCAACGGCGCGCCACTGAACGAGCCGTACATCAAGCCGGGCGACGAGCCGAGCCGGCAGGAGTTCGACATCACCGTGCCCGCGGGACGGGTGTGGGTGATGGGCGACCACCGCTCCGACTCCTCTGACTCCCGGTTCCACGACAACGGCGACGGGGGCAAGACCGGGTCGGTGCCCGAGTCCAAGATCGTCGGGCGGGCCCTGTCCGTGGTCTGGCCCGTCGCAGACTGGTCCTGGCTGAGCCGGCCCACGGCCACGTTCGCCAAGGTGCCGCCGCCGCAGACCACAGCCTCGGGGCACTGATGGCCGGGGCGACCGCGAGCCGGAAGCCCTCACTGCGGGTCGAGCGCGAGCTGCAAAGGCAGGGCCACCGCGTCCTGGCCGGCATGGACGAGGTCGGCCGGGGTGCGCTGGCCGGACCGGTCAGCGTGGGCGTGGTCGTCATCGACGAGACCTGTCGCACCGCGCCGCAGGGCGTCAAGGACTCCAAGCTGCTCAGCCACCTGGCCCGCGAGCGGATGGTGCCCAGGATCGAGCGCTGGGCCCTGGCCCATGCCGTCGGGCACGCCTCCCCGGAGGAGATCGACGCCATCGGCATCATGGCCGCGCTGCGGCTGGCGGGCACCAGGGCACTGGCCGCGCTGCCCGTGACCCCGGACCTGGTCATCCTCGACGGCAACCACGACTGGCTCACCGACCCTGAGCGGGTGGGCCTGCTCGGCCTGCTCGACGACGGAACCGGTCCCGCCACGCCGCCGGTGACCACGATGGTCAAGGCCGACATGAAGTGCTCGTCGGTGGCCGCGGCCAGCGTGCTGGCCAAGGTCGAGCGTGACGCGATCATGGTGCGGCTCGCCGCCGGGTCCCCGGCATACAGCTGGGAGCTCAACAAGGGCTACTCCGCACCCGAGCACCTCGCCGCGCTGGAGCAGCACGGTCCCTGCGAGCACCACCGGCGGTCCTGGCGGCTGCCCGGCGTGGTGCCGGCGCAGACGGGCCCCGAGGCGCCCCCTGTGGGGGATGATGAGGGCAGCAGCACCCCGCCGGAGACCGTGGAGATGAGCGTCGTATGAGTGCCGAGGACCTCGAGAAGTACGAGACCGAGATGGAGCTGCAGCTCTACCGGGAGTACCGCGACGTCGTCGGCCTCTTCTCCCACGTGGTGGAGACCGAGCGCCGGTTCTACCTCGCCAACTCCGTCGACGTGAAGGTGTGCAACGACGGCGGCGACGTCTACTTCGACGTGACCATGGCCGACGCCTGGGTGTGGGACGTCTACCGCCCGGCCCGGTTCGTCAAGAACGTGCGCGTCGTGACGTTCAAGGACGTCAACGTCGAGGAGCTGGCCAAGAGCGACCTCGAGCTGCCCAAGGAGGGCGGCTTCTCCGGCTGAGCCCGGCACCGGTCCGGGCCGGCGCGTTGGCTGCCTCCTGTCGGCGACCGGGGTCATGATCGGGGCATGCTCGAGACACCCGCCGACCTCGACCGGCTGCAGGCTCTGCTCGACCGTTCCCATGCCGGCGCCGGGAGCCACCTGCGCGGCATCATCACCGACGAGCGCACCCTGACCGCCCGCGAGCTGACCGGGCTGCTCACCGGCATGCGCACGCTCGCCGTGGCCACGGTGACCGCCGCCGGGGAGCCGCGCATCAGCGGCCTGGACGGGCACCTGCTGCACGGCCGGTGGGTCTTCACCACCAGCGGCTCCGCGCACAAGGCGCACCACCTGCGGGCGCGCCCGGCGACCAGCGCGGCATACCTCGAGGGGGACGACCTGGGGGTGTTCACGCACGGCCACGTGGAGTTCCTCGGGCCGGACCACCCCGACCGCGCGGAGGTCGAGGCGCACCTGACCGCCCACTACGGCAGCTCCCCGTCGAGCTGGGGCGACGACATCGTCTACTGCCGGGTCGAGCCGACGTGGATGGTGGGTTATGCCTTCCAGCGTTCGGCCCTCCTGGCCGATCGCGGGGTCCCGGAGGACGCCCGCGGCTGAGCCGGTTGCCCCACATGGGGCTCGTCCCCTGGCGAGGTTGGAGACTCGCCATCGGTCCGGATCAGACCGCCTGCATCTGCTGGCTCATGGGTCGACGGCTGACCTTGCTGCGACTCGACACCCCATGCGCCGGTCAGGCGCCATCTGCCCCTGTTTGACATCCTTTCCGCATGTCGACGTTCAACGCCGTCCTGCCGGTCTTCTCTCTGCTCGTCGGTGCAGGTCTGTCCTATGCAGCAGAAGAGCGCCGGTATCGGAGGCTTCGCCGCGACCAGGCGAGTGACTCGCTCCGGTCACAACGGACGGACGCCTATCGGATGTTCGTCAAGAACGCCCATTCGGCCGCCCATCACATCGGCCGTGCCACGCCAGGTTGTCCCATGCCGCTCGAGGATGCACCGGAAGCATGGGCAGCGATTGATCGCGACGTGGCTCGCGACCTGTACGAGCTCGAGCTGCTCGCCACTGACGAGACGCTCGACGCGGCCCGAACTCTACGGCAGGATCTGGTCGCCTTTCGCCAGACGGTGATCGACGGTGCCCGCTACCTCGACGACCCCTACCGCGCTGCCTTGGGGACGTACCAAGCGTCCCGAACGCGTTTCCTGCGGCGAGCCCGGACGGAGATCGTGGACGGGTAGCCCGCCAGGGCAGCGGCCGCTCAGGGCAAGGCTACGGACGCTGGACGCCCGCTGCTGAGCCGGTTGGTCCACATGGGGGGTCGCCGGTCGTCCCATCGTCCACAGGCCGCTCACCGTCCCTGTCGCCGGGTGGCCGTGGCGGCCAGCATCGGTGACCGGAGGTGGTTGCCGTGGGGGCGACGGGGCAGGGGAGCGCGACCGGCGGCATGCCGCACCGGGTCGCCAGTGCGGTCGGTGCGTATGGCGAGCGGCTGGCCGCGCGCTACCTCACCGAGGCGGGGCTGGAGGTGGTCGACCGGAACTGGCGCTGCGACCAGGGCGAGATCGACATCGTCGCGCTGGACGGCGATTGCCTGGTGGTCTGTGAGGTCAAGACCCGACGCAGCACCGCGTTCGGCAGCCCGGTCGAGGCGGTGACCTGGCGCAAGGCGGCCCGTCTGCGCCGACTCGCGGCGTGCTGGCTGGCCGAGCACGAGGTTGGTGCCCGCGACGTGCGCATCGACGTCATCGGGGTGCTGCGCCCGCCGCGGGGTCCGGCCGTAGTCGACCACCTCGTGGGGGTGTGGGCATGACCCTCGGACGCACCCGGTCTGTGGCCCTGTCCGGCATCGAGGGTGCCATGGTCGAGGTCGAGGCCGACTTCGCGCAGGGGCTGCCGCAGTTCGCCGTGAGCGGCCTGCCCGACGCGGCCTGCAAGCAGTCACCGGACCGGATCCGCGCGGCGGCGTCCAACTCCGGGGTGCCGGTGCCCCACCGCCGGGTCACGGTCAACCTGTCACCGGCTTCGCTGCCCAAGGCCGGCTCCGGCTTCGACCTGCCCATCGCGGTCGCGGTGCTCGCGGCCGCCGGAGCCCTGCCGAGCGGGGTCGTGGAGGAGGTGGTGCACCTCGGGGAGCTGGCCCTCGACGGCACCGTCCGTCCGGTGCGCGGCGTGCTCCCGGCTGTGCTCGCCGCCGCCCGGGCGGGGGTGCAGGAGGTCGTGGTCCCGGCCGCCAACGCCGCCGAGGCGGCCCTGGTGCCCGATGTCCGGGTCCACCCGGCGAGGACCCTCGCCGAGCTGGTGCAGCGCTACGTCGTCCTCGGCCGGGGTGGCCGGCCCGAGGAGCCCGAGGTCATGAGCGTGGCCGAGCTGGCGCTGCCGCCCCCGCCGGACCTGCGCGACGTGGTCGGGCAGGACGAGGCCCGGCTGGCGCTGGAGATCGCGGCAGCCGGCGGGCACCACGTGTTCATGGTCGGGCCGCCCGGTGCCGGCAAGACGATGCTGGCCGAACGCCTGCCGGGCCTGCTGCCGGAGCTGGACCACGACCAGGCACTGGAAGTCACGGCGATTCAGTCGGTGCTCGGCATCCTCCCTGGAGAGGGAGCGCTGGTGCGCCGGCCACCGTTCGTGGCCCCGCACCACGGTGCCTCGATGCCCGCGATCATCGGGGGCGGCAGCGGGGTCATCCGCCCGGGCGCCATCAGCCAGGCCCACCACGGGGTCCTGTTCCTCGACGAGGGGCCGGAGTTCCGCACCAACGTGCTCCAGGCGCTGCGCCAGCCGGTCGAGGCCGGACGCGTCGTCGTGGCGCGGGCCTCGGGGGTGGTGACCTACCCGGCACGGTTCCAGCTGGTCATGGCCGCCAACCCGTGCCCGTGCGGGCTGGGGTTCGGCAAGGGCACGGACTGCTCCTGCACGCCGATGGCGCGCCGGGCCTACCTCGGCAAGATCGCCGGTCCGGTCCTCGACCGGGTCGACCTGCAGCTGCCGGTGCGCGCGGTGTCCCGGGCCGCCCTGGGTGGTGAGCCCGGCGAGCCCACGGCGGTGGTGGCCCTGCGCGTCGCGGCCGCCCGCGCGCTGCAGGCCCAACGGCTGGCCGGCACCCCGTGGCGGCTGAACTCCCACGTCCCCGGCTCCGAGCTGCGGCGCGGGTCGCTGCGCCTGTCCGCCGCCGCGACCTCCGACCTGGACCGGGCCATCGACCGTGGCCTGCTGACCCTGCGCGGCTACGACCGGGTGCTGCGGCTGGCCTGGACCCTGCGCGACCTGGCCGGCGGCGGATCGCCCACCCGCCAGGACGTCGGGCTGGCCCTGACGCTGCGGGCACACGCGGCGGTGGCGGCATGAGCGCCCCGGTGAGCAGCCTGCTCGACCAGGACCGGTTCGCCCGGGCGGCCTGGAGCCGGCTGGCCGAGCCCGGCGACGTGGTGGCGGTGTCGCTCGTCGCCCGGATCGGTGCGGTCGAGGCGCTGCGCGCCGTGCGGGAGCAGGCCCACCCGGCACTGGAGCGGTTCGCCCCTCGGCTGGCGGTGCTCGACGTCGAGCGCGACCTGGAGGTCGGGGCCAGGTTCGGAGCCCGGGTCCTGTGCCCGGGCGACCCCGGCTGGCCCACCGGGCTGGACGACCTGACCGCGCCCCCGTTCTGCCTCTGGGTGCGTGGCCCCGCCGACCTGGCGTCGGGCTGCCGACGCAGCGCGGCCGTCGTGGGTGCCCGCAGCGCCACTGCCTACGGCGAGATGGTCGCCACCGACCTGGCGGCGGGCCTCGCCGAACGCGGCTTCGTCGTGGTCTCCGGGGCGGCGTTCGGGATCGATGCGGCCGCCCACCGGGGCGTCCTGGCCGTCGACGGCACCACCGTGGCGGTGCTGGCCGGTGGCGTCGACCGGCCCTACCCGGCCGCTCACGCCACGCTGCTCGGGCGGATCGTCGAGTCGGGTCTCGTGGTCAGCGAGGTCGCCCCTGCGTCGGCGCCGACGAAGTCCCGGTTCCTGCAGCGCAACCGGCTCATCGCGACGATGACGGTGGGCACGGTGGTGGTCGAGGCGGGACTGCGCTCGGGGTCGCTCAACACTGCCCGCCATGCCGCCGAGCACGGTCGGGTCGTGGCCGCGGTGCCCGGGCCGGTCAGCTCGATGATGTCGGCCGGCTGCCACCAGGCGATGCGCGACGGCTACGCCGTGCTCGTGACCGACGCCGCCGAGGTCGCCGACGCGCTGGGGGACCTCGGCGCGGACTCCGCCTTGCGCCCCAGCGACCCGGTCCGGCCCGGCGACGACCTCGACGAGCTCACCACCCGGGTGCACGCCAGCCTGCCGGTGCGCCGCGGCGTGCCCGTGGAGCGGCTCGCTGTCGCCGGCGGGCTCTCCCCGGCCGAGGTGGCTGCCGGCCTGGGCCGGCTGGAGCTGCTCGGCCTGGCCGAGCGGCACGGGGACGGGTGGCGCCAGCGGCGCCCGTGAGGCAGCGCCGCGGACGCTCGGTCCGTGTTCCGGTGCGGCGTCGAGATCCGCCGTCGTGGCCCCACGCCCTGGCTGACCACGTGACCGGCCGTCGCGGCCCGGCCGGGTCGGCGGCGCGCCGGTGGCGGTGTTTGCCCGGGCCGGCGTCCTTTGCCACGGTGGCGAGGTGTCCAGCAGCGAGCCGGAGCCGGGGGGAGCGTCCGCAGGAGCGGACGACGCCGTCGAGGCCTTCGCGCGGCACCTGCGCTCGGAGCGGGGCCGCTCGGAGCACACCCAGCGCGCCTACCTCGGCGACGTGCGCTCGCTGCTCGGGTTCGCCGCCGAGCGGGGGGTCACCGGGCTGGCCGACCTGCAGCTGGCCGACCTGCGGTCGTGGCTGGCGCACCTGTCCGAGACCGGCGCGGCACGGTCGACGGTCGCTCGCCGGGCAGCGGCGGCCCGGGCGTTCCTGCAGTGGGCCACCCGGACCGGTCGGATCGCCGCCGACCCCTCCCTGCGCCTGGCTGCCCCCAAGCGCTCCCGGTCCCTGCCCGCCGTGCTCAAGCCGGCGGAGGCCACCGACCTACTTGACCTCGCTGCCGTGGCCTCCGACGACGAGGACCCGATCCACTTGCGTGACCGCGCCGCTCTGGAGCTGCTCTACGCCAGCGCCGTCCGGGTGGGCGAGCTGGTGGGCCTCGACCTCGACGATGTGGACCTGGCAGCGGGCACCGTGCGGGTGCTGGGCAAGGGAGCCAAGGAGCGCGTCGTGCCGTTCGGTGACCCGGCCCGACGGGCGCTGCGGGACTGGCTGGACCGTGGCCGTCCGCAGCTGGTGACGCCCGAGAGCGGCCCGGCGCTGCTGCTCGGCCGCCGCGGCCGCCGGGCGGACCCGCGGCAGGTGCGCAGTGCCGTCCACAACCTGCTGTCCCACGTGCAGGACGCCCCCGACCTCGGCCCGCACGGGTTGCGTCACAGCGCAGCCACCCACCTGCTCGAAGGTGGCGCCGACCTGCGCACGGTCCAGGAGATGCTCGGGCACGCCAGCCTGGCGACCACGCAGATCTACACGCACGTCTCGGTCGACCGGCTGCGCCGGTCCTACGAGCAGGCACACCCCCGTGCGTGAGCCCCTAGGTGGTCGTCGCCCCCGGTCCCGAAGCGGGGCCGGTGGCCCCCGATCCGCGACGTCGGACTCGTCCTCCCCGGCGCCGGCGGGACCAGCCGGCACGCGCGCCCGACCTCCCGGGGACGACCCCCGCCGGCCGGGCCGCGCCGCGGAGCGCTCCGGCCGCCCCGGCACGCGGCGGGTCAGCCGCCGGGTGAGGTTGCGACGGACGCTGTCAGCGGCGGCGGGGCTGGTCCTGGTCACCCTCGCGGTCCTGCACCTCGACCCGTTCGGGGGCACCGGGGCACCTGGAGCCGGCACGCCGGCGGCTGCTGCCGACCTGACCGGCCGTCCCGTGGTGCCGGTGCAGGGGACCGGTCGGATCCGGGTCGTGCCGGTGGCCGGTCCCGCCTCGACCGCCACCGGCCGCACGGTGCGCTACACCGTCGAGGTCGAGGACGGCCTCGGCGTCGACGCTCGCACGGTGGCCGCGACCGTGCGCACCGTGCTGCTGGACCGCCGCGGCTGGCAGACCAAGGACCGGGTCCGCTTCGTCAACGTCACCCCGGCCCAGTCGGCGGCGGGAGCCAAGGTGGACATCCGGGTCACCCTGGCCAGCCCGGCGCTGACCGACCGGCTCTGCGCCCCGCTGCTGACGCGCTCGGAGGTGTCCTGCTGGAACGGCACCCGGGCGGTGTTGAACCTGCGGCGCTGGGTGGTCGGCGACGACAGCTACGGCCGCGACGTGGCGCGCTACCGCATCTACCAGGTCAACCACGAAGTCGGGCACGGGCTGGGCCACGGCCACCAGACCTGCCCGCGCCGCGGCACGCCGGCGCTGGTGATGCAGCAGCAGACGATCACCCTCGGCGGGTGCCAGGCCTGGCCGTGGCCGACGCGGCCCTGACTCAGGGCAGCGGCAGCAGCACCGGCTGTCGGTGGGTGAGCAGGGTCAGCGGGTCACGGTAGTCAGCCCGGAGCAGGGCGCCCCAGTGCAGGCACGTGCGGGGCGCGCAGTGCCCGGCGGTGGTGGCCACGATGCCCAGGCGGTCGCCTCGCCGGACCAGCCGACCTAGCGTCACGACGGGGCTCAGGGGTTCATAGGTGGTGCGCCAACCGCCGTGGTGCCGCACCGAGACCACGCCGCGCCCCGCGACGGTCCCGACGAAGGTCACCACGCCGTCGGCCGCTGCCAGGACCGGCTGGCCCGGCTGAGCCGCCAGGTCGACCCCACGGTGGCCCGCCGACCACGGGTGCTCCGGCCTGGTGAAGCCGCGCAGCACGGCCGGGCGGGGGCTCAGCGGCCAGCCCCACCGGGCCGCCGGCCGGGAGCCAGGCCCCGGCCGGACGGGGGAGTCCACCGCCTGTCGCGACACGACCGGGGCCGGGCTGCGCCCGGGGTCATCCGGGGCTGCACGGGCCTGGGTGAGGACGGCGCCGAGGGCGGTGGGCAGCAGCAGGCCGAGGGTGATCGCGGTGCGCATGGACCCCACCGTGGACCGGGCCGCCGGCCGCGGGGGCACCCACCGGGCGACCTGTGGACGGCGGGACGAGCGCGATACCCCATGTGGACAGGGCAGCCCAGCTCGGCGAGAGCACGGAGCCGACCGGATCGGGGTCAGGCGTGGATGGCCAGCCCCGAGAGGCGGCGGACCGCCTCGTGCAGCACCTCGTCCCGCTTGCAGAACGCGAACCGGACCAGCGTGCACGCCGCGTCGACGTCGTCGTGGAACACCGACACGGGCACGCCGACCACGCCGCAGAGCTCGGGCATCCGCCGGCAGAAGTCCACCGCGTCGGTGACGCCCAGCGGCGCGGCGTCGGCGACCACGAAGTAGGTCCCGGACGGCCGCGCCACCGTCAGGCCGGCCCCGACGAGGCCCTCGCAGAGCAGGTCGCGCTTGGCCTGCAGGGAGGTGGACAGCCCGGCATACAGGGCGTCGGGCAGGTCCAGCGCGGTGGCGACCGCGGGCTGGAACGGGCCGCTTGCCACGTAGGTGAGGAACTGCTTGACGGTGCGCACGGCCGTCACCGCCGACGCCGGCCCGGTCAGCCACCCGACCTTCCACCCGGTCGCGGAGAACGTCTTGCCCGCCGAGGAGATGGTGAGGGTGCGCTCGGCCATCCCCGGAAGCGTGGCCATCGGCACGTGCTCGAGGCCGTCGAAGACCAGGTGCTCGTAGACCTCGTCGGTCACCACCCACGCGTCGTGCTCGCGGGCCAGCGCCGCGATGAGCTCCAGCTCGGCCCGGGTGAACACCTTGCCGGTGGGGTTGTGCGGGGTGTTGAGCAGCACCAGTCGGGTTCGCGAGGAGAACGCGGCGCGCAGCGAGGCCTCGTCGACGGCGAAGTCCGGGAAGCGCAGCACCGAGGTGCGCCGCTGCGCACCGGCCAGGGCGATGGTCGCGGCGTAGGAGTCGTAGTACGGCTCGAAGGTCACCACCTCGTCGCCCGGCTCGCACAGGGCCAGGACCGTGGCCGCGATCGCCTCGGTCGCCCCGGCGGTCACCAGCACCTGGGACGACGGGTCCACCGGTATGCCGTAGAACCGGCGCTGGTGCCCGGCGACCGCCGCCAGCAGCTCCGGAACGCCCGGGCCGGGTGGGTACTGGTTGCGCCCGGAGCGGATGGCGTCCACCGCGGCCTCCAGCATGGCCTGCGGGCCGTCGGTGTCGGGGAAGCCCTGCCCGAGGTTCACCGCGCCGGTGCGGGTCGCCAGGGCGCTCATCTCCGCGAAGATGGTCGTCCCGAAGCCCTGCATGCGCTCGATCAGGGGAGTGGCCGGCGGTTGTCCCATGCCCGGCAGGCTAGGCCGCCTACGCCTCGACGGCACCTGCGTCCGCACCGGAGTCCGCCCCGGCGCCGGAGTCGGCGTCGGCGTGGGCGATGTGGGCCAGCTGCCGCCAGACCAGCGCCAGCGTCACCGCGGACCCGGCGAAGGCGAACCAGAAGGGGGCGGTCAGGCCCCACCGCTCGGCGATGACGCCGCCGAGGCCCTGCCCGACGACCAGCCCCAGGAACAGCCCGACCAGGTAGACGCTGCCGACCCGGCCCTGGAACTCCTTGGGCACCGCGCGTTGGCGCACTGCCTGCGACAGCGTGCCCCAGACGAACGCGTAGGCCCCGAAGACGACCATGATCACGATGGCCACCCAACCGGTCGTGGTCAGCGCCAGCGCCAGGTGGGTCACGACCTCGAGCAGCAGGCAGGCGCGCATCAGGGCGGCGAGCGGCACGCGCCGTTCCAGCCAGCCGTATCCGCCGGTCCCCACCAGGCCGCCCAGCGCGGCGGCCGTGGTGAGCAGGCCGAAGCCCACCTCGCCCATGTGCAGGTGCTCCAGGGAGTACAGGACGAGCACCGACCAGGCAGCGCCCCAGGTCACGTTGAACGCGAGGATGACCAGCGCGAGGGTGCGCACCGGCGCGTGGCCGCGGATCCACCGCAGCCCGTCGGCGATGTCGCGCCGCACGTGGGTGGCCGAGGTGTCGCGCACGGCGCCGCGAGGCGTCGCGATCCGGGAGACGAGCAGCACGCCCAGGGCCACGCAGACCGCCTGGACGACGAACGGCCATGCCATCCCGGCGGCGAAGAGGAACGCCCCGACCGGGGGACCCACCAGCTGGTTCATCGTGAGGTAGCCGGCCTGGAGCCGGGCGTTGCCGATGCCGAGGTCGTCCTTGGGCACGAGCATCGGCAGCAGCGTGCTGCTCGTGGTGTCCGCGAAGACCTCCGCGACGCCGTAGACGAACATCGTCACGAGCACCAGGGCGATGGACACCCGTCCGGTGACGATGGCCAGGCAGAGCACCCCGACCACGACGGCCCGCAGCAGGTCCGCGACCATGACGACGACGCGGCGGTCGAGCCGGTCGGCGATCGCGCCGGCCCACAGCCCGAACACCAGCCAGGGGAGGCGCTGCAGCAGCGCCGCGAGCGCCACGAGCACCGCGTTGCGGGTCTGCGAGGCGACGAGCAGGGGGCCTGCAGCCAGGGCGATCCCGTCGCCGATGTTGCTCACCCACGAGGATCCGAGCAGCCAGCGGAAGCTGCGGCCCATCCGTGGGGGCGCGACGACGTCGAGGGCTCGGCTCACGGGCCGCCAACCTACCGAGCCTCGCCCGCGCGGGCTCCCTTGTTTCCCGGTTCCTGGCGATTTCCTGATCCCTGCCCGCACCGCGTACGATGGCCGCACCACAGGTAGGCCCTTTGCCACGCCCGTGGAATTCGCGCGCCTCCCCGCCACCGCAGGCACCCGGCACACACCGGCTCCTGCACCGGGACGCACCTCGCAAGCGGTCCCGGCCTCACGGCCGGGTTCGGGGTGGGTCGGAGGCGCCAGGCACGTGAGCGGCAATCCCGTCGCGACCGTGGATAACCGGCACCGAACGAAAGCGAGACCTCGGCATGGCCGTCGTCACCATGCGCCAGCTCCTCGAGAGCGGCGTCCACTTCGGGCACCAGACCCGTCGCTGGAACCCCAAGATGAAGCGCTTCATCATGACGGAGCGCAATGGCATCTACATCATCGACCTGCAGCAGTCGCTGACGTACATCAACAACGCCTACGACTTCGTCAAGGAGACCGTCGCCCACGGCGGCACCATCCTGTTCGTCGGCACCAAGAAGCAGGCCCAGGAGCCGATCGCCGAGCAGGCGACGCGCGTCGGCATGCCGTACGTCAACCACCGCTGGCTCGGTGGCATGCTCACCAACTTCAACACCGTCAGCAAGCGCCTCGCGCGGCTGAAGGAGCTCGAGGAGATCGACTACAGCGACGTCGCCGGCTCCGGTCGCACCAAGAAGGAACTTCTCGTCATGAAGCGCGAGAAGGACAAGCTCGAGAAGACCCTGGGCGGCATCCGCAACATGTCCAAGGTCCCCTCGGCCGTGTGGATCGTGGACACCAAGAAGGAGCACCTCGCCGTCACCGAGGCGCGCAAGCTCAAGCTGCCGATCATCGCGATCCTCGACACCAACTGCGACCCCGACGAGGTCGACTACAAGATCCCCGGCAACGACGACGCCATCCGCTCGGTCACGCTGCTGACCCGCGTGGTCGCCGACGCCGTGGCCGACGGCCTCATGGCCCGCTCCGCCGCCAAGGGTGGCGAGGCTGCCGCTGACGGCACCGTCGCCACCGACGAGCCGCTGGCCGAGTGGGAGCGCGAGCTCCTCTCCGGTGACGCCGAGGGCGCTGCCGAGTCCACCGGTGCTGCCGAGGCCGCAGACGCCACCGCGCCGGCCGAGACCGCCGAGGCTGCCGAGACCGCCGCGCCGGCCGAGACCGACGCCAAGGCCTGAGCCTGAATCCCTGGTTGCCACGGCCGGGTCGGTGGGATTCGTCCCACCGGCCCGGCCGACCACCGATCTGAGCAGAAAGAGCGATACAACGATGGCGAACTACACCGCCGCTGACATCAAGGCGCTGCGCGAGCAGACCGGCGCCGGCATGCTCGACGTGAAGAAGGCCCTCGACGAGGCCGACGGCGACCGCGCCAAGGCCACCGAGATCCTGCGCGTCAAGGGCCTCAAGGGCGTCACGAAGCGTGAGGGCCGCACCACCTCCAACGGCCTGGTCACCGCCAAGGCCGAGGGTGGCGTGGGCACCCTGGTCGAGGTCCTGTGCGAGACCGACTTCGTCGCCAAGGGCGAGAAGTTCATCGCCCTGGCCGACCAGGTGCTGCAGCAGGCCGTGCGCGTCGGTGCGACCGACGCCGACACCCTGCTCGACAGCGAGCTGGAGGACGGCAAGACCGTCAAGGCCCTCCTCGACGAGGCCAACGCCACCATCGGCGAGAAGATCGAGGTCAAGCGCCTCGCCCGCCTCGAGGGCCCGACCGTGGTGTCCTACCTGCACAAGACCAGCCCCGACCTGCCCGCGCAGATCGGCGTCCTGGTCGCCACCGACGGTGGCGAGGAGCAGGTCGCCAAGGACGTCGCGATGCACATCGCCGCGTTCAGCCCCACCGTGCTGACCCGTGACGAGGTCGACGCCGAGACGGTCGAGAACGAGCGTCGCGTCGCCGAGGCCACGGCCAAGGAGGAGGGCAAGCCCGAGGCTGCCCTGCCCAAGATCGTCGAGGGTCGCGTCAACGGCTTCTTCAAGGAGAACGTCCTGCTCGAGCAGCCGTTCGCCAAGGACGCCAAGAAGTCGGTCGGCAAGGTCCTCGAGGAGGCCGGCGCCACCGCCAAGGGCTTCGCCCGCTTCCGCGTCGGCAGCTGACGCACCGCTTCAATCACCCGCCGGTATGCCGGTGGGTCACCGCGGCCCGGCCCCTCACCGAGGGTGCCGGGCCGTGGTGCGTCCCGGGTCGGGGGAACGCTCGTCAGCCCCGCGCGGCGCGGGTCTGGTGTGGACGCCGGGCCCGGGCGGGTGTTTGCTTCCGCCCATGAGTGACGCCGTGGACCCCAACACCGCCTGCCTCCTGCGGGACTGGCACGCCGCCGTCAACGCCAGGGACCTGCCCACCGTGCTGCGCCTGTGCACGTCGGACGTGGCCGTGACCGGTCCACGGGGCACCGGGTCCGGCCAGGACCTCATGCGCGACTGGCTGGAGCGCAGCGGCATCCGCCTCAGGCTCGTCTCCCTCAAGGCCTTCGACGACGGGGTCCTCGCCGAGCAGGTGGCCTCGTGGCCGGCCGGGACCGGTGCACAGGAGCCCGTGCCCTGCGTGACCGTCTTCCGTGTCCGGGACGGCAAGGTCTCGGCCGTGGAGCGTTACGAGAGCCTCGAGGCGGCCACCGCTGCCCGCACCTGAGCCGGCCGGCTGCCTCGCCCGGGCCGCCCGGGTGCGGCCACGGCATACCCGCTGGTGGGACGGGCCGCGTCGCGGCGCGTCCGCAGGCTGTGACAGGATCGACCGACCGCTGCATGACCATTTCCGGGAGGCCCCGTGTCCGACCTCAGCCCGCACCCGACCTACAAGCGGGTCCTGCTCAAGCTCTCCGGCGAGGTGTTCGGCGGTGGCAAGGTCGGTCTCGACCCCGACGTGGTGCGGGGCATCGCCGAGCAGATCGCCGAGGCCGCGCGTGAGGGCGTCCAGGTCGCCGTGGTCATCGGCGGCGGCAACTTCTTCCGCGGCTCCGAGCTGCAGCAGAAGGGCATGGACCGCACCCGCGCCGACTACATGGGCATGCTCGGCACGGTGCTCAACTGCCTGGCCCTGCAGGACTTCCTCGAGAAGGAGGGCGTCGAGACGCGGGTCCAGACCGCCATCACGATGGGGCAGGTCGCCGAGCCCTACATCCCGCGCCGGGCGATCCGCCACCTCGAGAAGGGCCGCGTCGTGATCTTCGGCGCCGGCGCCGGCATGCCGTTCTTCTCCACCGACACCGTCTCGGCCCAGCGCGCCCTCGAGATCAAGTGCGACGCCGTGCTGATGAGCAAGAACGGCGTGGACGGCGTCTACACCGCCGACCCCCGCACGGACCCCGACGCTGTCAAGCTCGAGCGCGTCTCCTACCAGGAGGCGCTGGTCAAGGGCCTGCGGGTCGTCGACGCCGCCGCGTTCAGCCTCTGCATGGAGAACAAGCTGCCGATGATCGTCTTCGGCATGGAGGGCGAGGGCAACGTGGCGCGGGCCGTCCGGGGTGAGAAGATCGGCACGCTCGTCACCGCCGACTGACCAGCTTGTCTTCCGGGCACGCCGTGGCCCGCACCGCCGTTACACCGAATGAGGAGTCCTGATGCTTGACGAAACCCTGCTCGAGGCCGAGGAGAAGATGGAGAAGGCCATCGAGGTCGCCAAGGAGGACTTCGCCAGCATCCGCACCGGCCGGGCCAACCCGGCGTTGTTCACCAAGCTCCTGGTGGACTACTACGGCTCCCCGACGCCGCTGCAGCAGCTGGCCTCCTTCCAGACGCCCGAGGCGCGGACCATCCTCATCACCCCGTTCGACAAGTCGGCCATGCACGAGATCGAGAAGACGCTGCGCGACTCCAACCTCGGCGTGAACCCCAACAACGACGGTGGGGTCATCCGGATCAACCTGCCGGAGCTGACCGAGGAGCGCCGCCGCGAGTACATCAAGCTCGCCCGTCACAAGGGCGAGGAGGCCAAGGTCTCCATCCGCAACATCCGCCGCAAGGCCAAGGAGGAGATGGACCGCCTGGTCAAGGACGGAGAGGTCGGCGAGGACGACGGCGTGCGGGCGGAGAAGGAGCTCGAGACCGTGACCAAGAAGTACGTCGACACCGTCGACAGCCTGCTCAAGCACAAGGAAGCCGAGCTGCTCGACGTCTGAGGGCGTGCCGCACCGGGTGCCAGCGAGATGAACACCTCCCCGCCGTCGCGACGCGAGCGACGTGAAGCCGACGCGGCCGGGCCGACCAGGGGGCCGGGCCGCGCCGGTCGCCGTCGACCCGTCGAGAAGCCGGACGGCACCCCGCCCGCCCCGGCCCCGGACCAGGTCGCGGGCGCGAGCCAGGACACGGGCGCGAGTCAGCCGCCCGCGAGCCGGGCCGCCCGCAAGCAGCCCGCCGCCGGTCCGGGGAGGGCCGGTCGCAACCTGCCCGCCGCCATCGGCGTCGGCGTGGGCCTGGGCGCGGTCATCGTGGCGAGCCTGTTCATCCGCAAGGAGGCCTTCCTCGCTGTCGCGGTCCTGGCCGTCTGCACCGGGGTGTGGGAGCTCTCCCACGGGCTGTCCGCAGGCCGGATCCGGGTCCCGCTGCTGCCCAGCGTCGTCGGCGCCGCGACCATGGTGGTCGCCGCCTACAAGGGCGGCGGGCAGGCGCTCACGGTGGCCTTCGGGCTGACCTGTGTCGCGGTGCTGCTCTGGCGGGTCGCCGACGGCCTCGACGACGCGATGCGCGACATCGCCGGGGGCATCTTCGTCGCCGCCTACGTGCCGCTGCTGGCGGGGTTCGCGTCGCTGATGCTCGCCGAGCCCGACGGGCCCTGGCGGATCTTCGTCTTCGTGCTGGTCACGGTCTGCAGCGACGTCGGCGGCTACGCGGTCGGCGTGGTCCTGGGCAAGCACCCGATGGCGCCCTCGGTGAGCCCGAAGAAGTCCTGGGAGGGCTTCGCCGGATCGACGTTGTTCTGCGTCGTGGGCGGGATCTTCGGTGTGACGCTGGCGCTGCACGCGGCCTGGTGGGTGGGCGCCGTGCTCGGCCTCGCCGCGGTGGTCACCGCCACGTTGGGCGACCTCACCGAGTCGATGATCAAGCGCGACCTGGGTATCAAGGACATGGGTACCCTGCTCCCCGGCCACGGTGGCGTGATGGACCGGCTGGACTCGCTCCTGCTGGTCGCGCCCGTGGTGTGGGCGCTGCTCACGGCGTTCGTCCCCGCCCGCTGACCCCCGCCGTGTTTGGCCGGTGCGGCCGAGGCTGAGAGACTGGGCCCCGACATGTCGACCTCCCTGCCCGACCCCAGCACGCAGCGCCCCCGCCCGGGGCAGCTGACCTTCGCCGCACCCCGCCGGGGCAAGCCCCCGCAGCACCTCGCCGACCTCGCCCCGGCCGAGCGCAAGGCCGCGGTCGAAGCGCTGGGCCACAAGGGCTTCCGGGCCAAGCAGCTCTCCGCGCACTACTTCGAGCGGCTGGTCGACTCCCCGGAGGAGATGACCGACCTGCCCAAGGCGATCCGTGACGAGCTGGTGGCCGGGCTGCTGCCGCAGCTGATCACCCCGGTCCGCACCGTCACCGCCGACGAGGGCGCGACGGTGAAGTCGGTCTGGCGCCTGCACGATGGCGCGCTCGTGGAGAGCGTGACCATGCGCTACCCCAACCGGGTCACGATCTGCGTCTCCAGCCAGGCCGGCTGCGGCATGAACTGCCCCTTCTGCGCCACCGGCCAGGAGGGCCTGACCCGCAACATGTCCACCGCCGAGATCGTCGAGCAGGTGGTGGCCGCGGCCCGCTCGCTGCGCTGTGGCGAGGTGGCCGGCGGGAGCGAGGACGCGCCGCTGCGGGTCAGCAACGTCGTGTTCATGGGCATGGGGGAGGCGCTGGCCAACTACAAGGCGGCCATCGGTGCGATCCGCCGGCTCACCGACAAGGCCCCGGACGGCCTGGGCATGTCCGCCCGCGGCATCACCATGTCGACCGTCGGCCTGGTGCCCGGCATCGACAAGCTCGCCGCCGAGGGCATCCCGGTCACGCTCGCCCTGTCGCTGCATGCCCCCGACGACGAGCTGCGCAACGAGCTCGTGCCGATCAACACCCGTTGGAAGGTCGACGAGGCGCTCGACGCGGCCTACCGCTACTTCGAGGCCACCGGCCGCCGGGTCAGCATCGAGTACGCCCTCATCAAGGACATCAACGACCACGCCTGGCGCGCCGACCTGCTCGGCGACAAGCTCAACGCCAGCGGCCGCGGCTGGGTGCACGTCAACCCGATCCCGCTCAACCCCACCCCGGGGTCGAAGTGGACCGCCTCCCGCAAGGGCGTCGAGCAGCAGTTCGTCGAGCGCCTGCGCGCCCACGGCATCCCGACCACGATCCGCGACACCCGGGGCAGCGAGATCGACGGCGCCTGCGGTCAGCTCGCCGCCGCCACCGCCTGAGCGCTCACCCCTCTGCCAGCCGCCGCAGGGTGGCGACGTAGCGCCGGAGCGCGACTCCCTGCAGCCCCCGCGTCAGCGGCGGGACCGCGCGGGAGTACCACCGGGCGCCCCGGCTGAACGCGCTGATCGTGAACCGGACGGTGCCGTCGAGGTCCTCGAGCAGGAACGCCTCCTCGCCCGCCTCGGGGTGCCCGGGCAGGGTGCCGTAGGCGAACCCGGCCCGACCAGGCTCCTCGAGTGCCCAGACCACCCGGCAGGGGATGTCGAGCCCGAGCGGCCCGATGCCGAGCCGGCCCACCGTCTCCACGCCCTCCCGCGCCCGGCCGGAGGTCGCCTTCAGCGGGAGCCCGAAGGACGCGTGCATCCGCCACGTCATGAGGGCCTCGGCCGCCCGGTCGAACGCGCCCGGGCTGTTGCCGATGGGCGCGGCGACCTTCGCGCGGTGGAAGCCGGCGGGGGCTGACCCGTCCGCGGTCCCGCCGACGCCGGGATAGGTGAACGGCGCGCCGGTCAGGTCGGTCAGCTCCATGGTGCCGCCAGGATCGCGACGGCCTCGTCCGGGTCGTCGACCAGGTGCACCGCCGAGCTCATGGCGCGCCCGTCGCCGAGCGCCTGCAGCGCCGGCCAGACCGGTATGCCGTCGGTCCAGTGCTCGCGCCCGACCAGGACCATCGGGGGCGGCTTCGCGGCCCCGGCGTAGTAGAGCCGGGTGGCGGCCTGGAACACCTCCTGCACCGTGCCCGCGGCGCCGGGGAGGATCACCAGCCCGGCGGTGCAGCGGGCCAGCAGGCCGTCCTCGCGCAGGGCGTTGCTGAAGAACTTGGCCACCCCGTCGCAGAACACGTTCGGCGGCTCGTGGCCGTAGAACCAGGTCGGCAGGCCGACGCTGCGGACCGGGGCGCCCGCGGCGGGGGCCACGTCGTCGCGCACGGCCAGGCCGGTCCGGGCCCAGGCGGCCACGTCGGCGGCGAAGCCGGGCACCTCGGCGAGCCGGTGCTGGGCCGCCTCGAGGAGGCCCGCGTGCCGGCAGAAGGCGCCGAGGTTGGCCGCCTCCATCGCGCCCGGTCCGCCGCCGGTGGCCACGACCAGCCCGGCGGCCGCCAGGGCGTGCCCGAGCCGCACGGCCGCGGCATAGTCGACGCTGCCGCGCGTGACGGCGTGCCCGCCCATGACGCCCGCCACGGGCAGTCCGTCGAGCAGCTCGTCGAGGGCGTCACCCATGGAGTCGTCATGGACCGCCCGCAGCAGGGTGACGAACACGTCGCTGCGGACCCGGGCGTCCTGGTACCACGCGTAGGCGCGGGCGTCGGGGGTGGCGGCGTAGCCGTCGCCGGCCAGGCCGGCATACAGCTCGTGCGGGCTGTAGAGCTGCGCCCGGTAGGGGTTGATCGGGGCGTGCGGGTCGGTGGGGAAGAGCAGCGCGCCGTGCGAGCGCAGGTGCGCCTCCAGCGCGGGGGTGAGCCGGCCACCGAGCACGACCAGCCCGTCGAGGTCGGTGTGCCGCAGCAGCGCGGTCTCGCGTCGGCGCAGGTCGAGGTCCTGCAGCCGCATCCCGCGCAGCGGCGTGTGCCGGGACAGTGCGGTGTCGAGCGCGGCGAGGGTCTCGATCTCGCGCATCAGCGCCCCCGGGTCGGGCGCTCGACCAGGCCGAGCACGCGGTCGACCGTGACCTCGAGCACCACGCGGCGGGGGTTCTCCCGCGGCTCGCGGTAGCGGACGGCATACCGGCCTTCGGCGTCGTGGACCGACGCCGCGTCGGTGAGCACGCGCACCGGGCCCTCCAGCGACAGCCAGCGCCACCCGTCGACCTGGCACAGCACGGCCCGGCCCGAGGCGGCGTTGCGGGCCTTGCGGCTGGTCCCGCTGGTGATGATGCGGGCGACGCCGGCCGCGGGGTCCCAGGTGAAGCCGACCGGCACGACGTGCGGGCTACCGTCCGGGCGCAGGGTGGTCAGGGTGGCGAGGTGGCGCTCGGCGAGGAAGGCGAGCGCGGCCTCGGGCAGGGCGCGGGGGTGCAGGGCCACGGGCGTCAGCCTTGCAGATGCCCCGGCCGCCCCGCGTGAGGCCTGGAGGTCCGGGGCCTCGGGCCTTCCGGCAGGTGGTCGGACGGCTGGTCGCGGGCGAGGATGGCGCCATGACCGACGGTGCATACGCTCAGGCCTACCGACGCAGCCTGGAGGACCCGGACGGCTTCTGGGGCCGGGCCGCCCGCGACATCGACTGGATCACGCCGCCGAAGCGGGTGCTCGACGACGACCGGCCGCCGTTCTACCGGTGGTTCACCGGCGGGCGCCTGAACACCTGCTTCAACGCCCTCGACCGGCACGTCATCGCCGGCCGGGCCGACCAGCCCGCGCTGCACCACGTCAGCCCGGTCACCGGCACGACCCGGACGCTGACCTACGCCCAGCTGCTCGACCTCGTCGCCCGGTTCGCCGGGGCGCTGCGCGGACTTGGCGTCGGCAAGGGCGACCGGGTGGTCATCTACATGCCGATGGTCCCCGAGGCCGTCGTCGCGATGCTGGCGTGCGCGCGGATCGGCGCGGTGCACTCGGTGGTCTTCGGCGGGTTCGCCCCGGCCGAGCTGGCCGCCCGGATCGAGGACGCCGAGCCCAGGGTGGTCGTGGCCGCCTCGTGCGGCATCGAGCCCTCCCGGGTGGTGGAGTACAAGCCGATGCTCGACGCGGCGATCGAGCGCTCCTCGCACAAGCCGGAGCACGTGGTCGTGCTCCAGCGGCCGCAGGCCGAGGCCGCCATGGGGGAGCGCGACCTGGACTGGACGATGCTCATGCACCCCGACGCCACAGCCCCGGCCGGCTGCGTGCCGGTCGAGGCGACCGACCCGCTCTACGTCCTCTACACCTCCGGCACGACCGGGCGGCCCAAGGGGATCGTGCGCGACAACGGGGGCCACGCCGTGGCGCTGCGCTGGTCGATGACCAACGTCTTCGGGGTGCGCCCGGGGGAGACGTGGTTCACCGCCAGCGACGTGGGCTGGGTGGTCGGCCACTCCTACATCGTCTACGCCCCACTGCTGACCGGATGCACGACCGTGCTCTACGAGGGCAAGCCGGTCGGCACCCCCGACGCCGGGGCGTTCTGGCGGGTCGTGTCCGACTTTGGCGTCTCGGCGATGTTCACCGCGCCCACCGCGATCCGCGCGATCAAGAAGGAGGACGCTGCCGGGGCACTGATGGCGGGGCAGGACCTGTCCTCCCTGCGCACGCTGTTCCTCGCGGGGGAGCGGCTCGACCCCGACACCTGGGCCTGGGCCAGCGAGCGGCTCGGGGTGCCGGTGGTCGACAACTGGTGGCAGACCGAGACAGGCTGGCCGATCGCGGCCAACCCCCGCGGCCTGCAGCCGCTGCCGATCAAGCCCGGCTCGCCGAGCGTGCCCGTGCCGGGGTATGCCGTGCAGGTGCTGGACGAGCGTGGCGCACCGGTGCCGCCCGGTGTGGAGGGGGCGATCTGCCTCAAGCTGCCGATGCCCCCGGGGACGCTGCCGACGTTGTGGGGGGACGACGAGCGCTACGTCGCGTCCTACCTGTCGGCCCACGCGGGCTACTACCTCACCGGTGACGGCGGCTACCTCGACGAGGACGGCTACCTGTTCGTCATGGGCCGCACCGACGACGTGCTCAACGTGGCCGGGCACCGCCTCTCGACCGGGTCGCTGGAGGCCGCGCTGGCCGGTCATCCCGCGGTGGCCGAGTGCGCGGTGATCGGTGTGGTCGACGAGCTGAAGGGCCAGGTGCCCCGGGCGCTGGTAGTGCTCAAGGCCGGTGTCGACGTGTCCGCCGAGGGTGCGCGAGAGGCGCTGGAGGCCGAGCTGGTGAAGCGGGTGCGGGACGAGGTGGGGCCGGTCGCGGCGCTGCACCAGGTCGACATCGTCCCGGCGCTGCCCAAGACCCGCTCCGGCAAGATCCTGCGCAAGACGATGCGGGAGATGGCGGATGGGGCTACGCCGGCGGTGCCGAGCACCATCGAGGACGCGTCCGTC
>NZ_JBTCWL010000021.1:0-51722 GCF_054325275.1 Oryzihumus sp. | reverse complement strand
GCTCGTCAGGGCCAGGTTGCGCATGGCGGTGTCGGGCCTCGCCGTGCGCATCGCCGACCGCACGGCGGTGTCGAAGTCGATGAAGCCGCCGGGCATGTCGACGAGGTCCTGGAGGTCGTTCTCCTTGGCCACGACCTCGTGGACGAGGCTGCCGACGAGCGGCTTGGCCAGACCTGCAGAGATCGGCGTGACGAGCCCGACCCAGTGGCTCGACAGCGACGGGGTCAGCAGCGGCACGGTCTGGATCCGCCGCGGCGACAAGCCGGCCACCCGCGCATACCGCTGCATCATGTCCCGGTAGGTGAGCACGTCCGGGCCGCCGACGTCGAAGCCCCGGTTGACCTCCGCCGGCATCGCGGCCGACCCGACCAGGTAGCGCAGCACGTCGCGCACCGCGATCGGCTGGATCCGGGTGTTGAGCCACTTCGGGGTGACCATCACCGGCAGCCGCTCGGTCAGGTAGCGCAGCATCTCGAACGACGCCGACCCCGACCCGAGGATCACCGCCGCCCGCAGCACCGTCGTCGGCACGCCGCTGGCCAGCAGGATCTCGCCGACCTCGCGCCGGGAGTCCAGGTGCGGGGAGAGCTCCTCGCCCTCGGGGTAGAGCCCGCCGAGGTAGACGATGCGCCCCACCTTCGCCTCGCGCGCCGCCACCGCGAACGTGCGCGCCGTGTGCCGGTCGCGCGACTCGAACCGCCGCCCGGTGCCCAGGGCGTGGATCAGGTAGTAGGCGACGTCGACGCCCTCGAGCGCCTCGCGCACCTGCGCCGGGTCGGAGGCGTCGGCCTTGACCACCTCCACCTGGGCGCGCCACTCGCGGTCGCGCAGCCGTTCGGGGTGGCGGGCCATGGCCCGCACCCGGTATCCAGCGGCGAGCAGCTCGGGCACGAGGCGGCCACCGATGTAGCCGGTCACCCCCGTGACGAGGACGAGCGGGGCGCGGTCGGGCGATCCGTCAGGCGTCGTCATGCGCTCCAGTCTCTCCGATCCCGGCGACGCTGCCCACGGGGGAGCGGCGCGGGACGTGCGGGGCCTACGCCAGCAGCGAAAGGGTGACGACCCGGCATACGGCCTGGGGGATGATGTGCCGGTGAGTGAAGCCTTCGACGCCGTTGATGTCATCGTCGCCAAGCGCGACAAGCACGAGCTGTCCGACCCCCAGATCGACTGGGTGATCGACGCCTACACCCGCGGCGTGGTCGCCGACGAGCAGATGTCCTCGCTGGCGATGGCGATCCTGCTCAACGGCATGAACCGTCGTGAGATCAGCCGCTGGACCGACGCGATGATCCGCTCGGGGGAGCGGATGGACTTCTCCACGCTGTCCCGGCCGACGTCGGACAAGCACTCCACCGGCGGGGTCGGCGACAAGATCACCCTGCCGCTGGCGCCGCTGGTCGCCGCGTGCGGCGTCGCCGTGCCGCAGCTCTCCGGCCGCGGGCTGGGCCACACCGGCGGCACCCTGGACAAGCTGGAGTCCATCCCCGGCTGGCGCGCCGACCTGACCAACGAGCAGATGATGCGCCAGCTCGAGGAGGTCGGCGCGGTCATCTGCGCGGCCGGCGCGGCGCTGGCCCCGGCCGACAAGAAGCTCTATGCCCTGCGCGACGTCACCGGCACGGTCGAGGCGATCCCGCTCATCGCCAGCTCGATCATGAGCAAGAAGATCGCTGAGGGCACCGGCGCGCTGGTGCTCGACGTCAAGGTCGGCTCCGGGGCGTTCATGAAGGACGTCGAGCAGGCCCGCGAGCTGGCCCGCACGATGGTCGACCTCGGCACCGACGCGGGGGTTCGCACGGTCGCGCTCCTCACCAACATGCAGGTGCCGCTGGGCCTGACCGCCGGCAACGCCCTGGAGGTGCGCGAGTCGGTCGAGGTGCTCGCCGGGGGCGGCCCCGAGGACGTCGTCGAGCTGACCCTGACCCTGGCCCGCGAGATGCTCGCCGCCGCCGGGCGTTCGGATGTCGACCCCGCCGATGCGCTCAAGGATGGCCGGGCCATGGACGTGTGGCGGCGCATGATCTCAGCGCAGGGCGGCGACCCCGACGCCGAGCTGCCGGTGGCCAAGGAGTCACACGTCGTCTACGCCCCCGCCGACGGCGTGCTCACCTCCCTCGACGCGCTCCAGGTCGGTGTCGCGGCCTGGCGCCTCGGGGCCGGGCGCGCCCGCAAGGAGGACCAGGTGCAGGCCGGCGCCGGCGTCGAGATGCACGCCAAGCCGGGCGCGACCGTCCGAGCCGGCGAGCCGCTGCTGACCCTGCACACCGACACCCCGGAGAAGTTCGACCGCGCCCTCGAGGCGCTCGAGGGCGCCTACTTCATCGCCCCCGAGGGCTCGCGCCCCGACCTGCTGCCGCTGGTGATCGACCGCATCAGCTGAGGCTTCGTCGCACCGGGAATGGGGGCCAGGCCTTCACGAGGACGGGTTCGGCGTCGGTCCAGATGATGACGTCGACAGCGCTGACGGGTTCGCCAACTGGGTGAGTCGGCTGCGGTCGCTGCCTGCGCGCATGTGGTGGATCGTCGATGGTGAGGCGGTGCTGGGCGGCATTGCCCTGCGCACGGTGACCAACGAGATGGTGGTGCGGCTCGGGCACGTGGGCTACGGCATCCGCCCGTCGGCTCGGGGCCGGGGGATCGCCACCTGGGCGCTCGGTGAGGTGCTTCCCCATGCACGGGCGGCCGGCTTGAGCCGTCTGCTGCTGGTGTGCCTGGACGACAACGTGGGCTCGATCAGGACCATCGAGCGAAACGGTGGGGTCCTGGAGAGGGTGAGCAACGACGGCCACAACCTCGTGCGGCGCTACTGGATCGACCTCTGACCGAGGTGCAGGCAACCTCGTCTGAGCCTTGGTGGACTCACGCCGGCCCGGCGGTGTGTGCAGGGCCGGCCACCCCGTCCGTGCTTATGCTCGACGTGAGAGCCGAGGGCCGGGGAGGGCAACATGCGCGTGGAGGCCGTGGACGAGCGGGACAGCACCTGGGAGGACCATCGACCAGTGTTCCGCGTGTACCTCTTCCACGGCACCGGCAGTGACGAGCCGCCGTGGACCACGAGCACCTTCGACATCCGGGACGCGGACGTCATCGACGCCGTGGGTTGGGCCCAGTCCCACGTCGGCGACGGTGACCTCTATGCCGTGGCCCTTGTCGGGGCGGACGGTGAGGGCCGGCGAGGATTGACGTGGCTGGTTGGGGCCGACGCGAACGACACGCCGCGCACCGGCACCGAGGAGGCCCTGCACCGTCGGATGCGCGAGCTGCGGGACCGTCGCCTCCGGCTGGACGAGCGCTGACCGACGTCGAGGGCATTGATCTGCAGGGTGAGGTCGCCGACCTCGGGGTGGGAGCCCGCCTTGTGCCTCAGAACCCAAGCACGACGATCGGCTGCACCGTGCCGCGCCGGTAGTCATCGATAGGTGCGCTGCCGGCTGACCGGTGCATCGCGCACAGCGGCTTGAGCTCGAAGTCCTTGAAGCCGAGTTCCTCGAGCGCCTCCCGTCCGGCGGCATCGAAGACGGACTCATCCTGCTCGATGTGGCCCGCGGCAGCGGTTGGCGCATGAGCCGCCTGTGAATGCACAGGCGGCTCATGCCGGTCCCGGGTCAAGCCCATGCGCCGGGTTCAGCCGGCAGGGGCCTCTGAGCGTGGCCGCGCCGGCACCATCGCTTGCTCACTCGGTCGGGAGGTGCGGGCAAAGCGGCCGACCACCGCCCAGGCCATCACGATGGTGACGAGGATGACGGTCGGCAGGATGAACCGGTTCTGCGCCATGGGTGTGGCGCCGCCCTCACCGGCGAACATCAGGGGCAGGTTGGCCAGATTGAGGCCGATGAGTGCGGCGAGGAGCTTGCGGTCGCCGCGGTAGTAGGCCCAACACGCCAGGCACAGCGCGGTCTCGACGGCGAAGTCCCACCAGGGGTGGGCCTGCAGGTTCAGGCCCAGGGCGGGGTGGGCCAGCCACGGCAGGACCCGGATGTTCGGCTCGTGCTGAATGACATCGAGGACCAGGTGGCTGGCGAACAGCGATCCCATGACAGCGGCGACCTGCGGGCGGTGGGCCAGGTAGCGCAGCGCGGCCCACAGCACCAGCGCGCCACCCAGGCCGAACAGCAGGCTGTGGCTGTAGGGGATGTGCTCCAGGTGCAAGGTGCCGTGGGCGTCGATGGTGGGGTGCTCGATACCGGCGTAGCTCAGGGCGACCCAGGTGAGCTCGGCGGCCTGGGCGGCGGCCATGAACCCCAGCAGGGACCGGGTGGGGTGGTGGCGCTTGGCGACCAGGGCCAGGGAGGTGTGGGCGGCGGCATACATGGTCAGGCTCCTTCGTGGGGGTGAGGTGTGCTGGTGACGGGGGCGGTCCGGGTGGTGGCGAGCCGGCGATCCTCGGTCTCGATGTCGCCGGGGGTGACTGGGCCTGTGAGCACGTGGCGGAAGTGCTGGAACGACAGGGCCGTGGCCCATGCCAGGGCGGTGACCGCGGCGGTGACCGGGCCGCTGGCGCCACGCGCCACCGTGGTGGCGAGCACAACCAACCCGGCCGCGTAACCGGTCAGGTGGGCGACGAAGTCGCGCCGCCGCTGGATCCGGGTGGCCAGCTCGATCCGGTGGGTGGCGTGGTCGGTGGTCATCGAGACCACCGGCCGTCCGCACCCCGGTGTGAGCGCACGGCGTCGGCAAGCGTGCCGCCGGCTACCAGGCCCAGCACCAGGGCGACCGCGTTCCCGGCTCCCGCCAGGGAGACGCCGGCGTGCGGGGCGGCCGCGATGGCGGCGATGACGGCAGCCGCGCCGGCGATTCCAGCGAGGCCGGCAAAGGGGCCCGGCAGGAGCCGCCACGCGGTCCAGCCGGTCACGCCGACCACCGCGCCGACGACGGCTCCGTAGATGAATGCGATGACCATGCTTCCTCCTCAGGGGGTGGTGCTCCTTTCCTGAGGATGACCTTGAGTCAACGCTGTTGTCAACAGTGTTGACCACAATGTAGGTTAGGTTACGTTGAACGACGCAGGAGGAGGCTCGATGGCACCGAAGAAGCGGGCGACCCGCGCCCCGAGGGGATCGCTGTCCCGGGAGAAGGTCCTGGCCGCCGCGCTGGAGCTGGCCGCCGCCGGGCTGGATGCGGTCAGCATGCGTGCCCTGGGGACGGCCCTGGGGGTAGATCCGACCGCGGTCTACCGGTACTTCCGCACGAAGGACGAGCTCCTGACGGCCATGGCGGACGCGGTGGTCGCCAGTGACCGACCTTTCCCCGAGACGGGGGATCCGGTCCAGGATCTGGAGGAGGCGTTCGTGAACCTGCGCAGGTCGCTGCTGGAGCACCCGGCGCTCGTGCCGGTGGTGGCGCGGCGACCGCCTGCCGGCGAAGCCACGCAGGAAGGCACCGTCAGAGTCATCGGGATCCTGACGGATTTCGGGCTGGACGCGGCTACTGCAGCCGCTGCCTTCCAAGCGTTGCTGTTCTACACACTGGGGCACGCCGTGCTTGAGGCCCCGTACGCCCAGATGGACGCCAACGCCACAGAGCTGGAACGCCAGGAGGTTCGCGAAGATCTGAACAGGGGCCACCCGAAGCGGGCGGCTGTGAGGGACGCGACGGCCCAGCTGTATCGCGACATGGATCGCCAGTTCGAGTACGGCCTCAACCTCATGCTGGTCGGTCTCGGCATGCGGCCCCCACCGCGTCCCGCCTGAGTGCCTCCCCGAGCGCCATCAATCGGCACCGGCGCGGCCGGAGGGCGGCGGTTTGACTCACAACGCCGAACGCGGCCACAGGTCCACGATGGCACCCGAGCCCGATCCGGCCTCGCGGCCGGCGGGTCAGCGGCTCCGCGAGGGCCCCCGCGCTGCGGCCAAGCGGTCCACGGTGTCGGGATGGGTGGCGAACAGCAGGTACTCGATCCGGGGTGGGTGGACATCGGTGATGTTGACCTCGGCCAGGCGCAGCTGCATCGCGGCGAACTCGGCGGAGTCACCGGTCAGCCGCAGGGCATGCCGGTCGGCACGGGCCTCAACCCGACGGGAGACAAGGTTCTGTGCCGGGCCGCTGACCAGGCCTGCCACCGCCACCGCGGCGAGCACCAACCCCATCGCGGTCGGCGAGCCGATGGAGTTCACCCCGGCTCGGCGTAGCAGGGCACCCCACTGCCCCAACAGGTAGAGCGCGACCACTGCCGCCGCTGCCACGATCGCCCCCACCAGCGCGGCTAGTTCGGCGTCCCGGTCCCTGGTGTGGCCCAGCTCGTGCGCGACGACACTGCGTACCTCACCTGGAGGCGCCTCGCGCAGCAGCGTGTCGTAGACCACGATGCGCCGGGTGCGTCCCAAGCCGGACACGTACGCGTTGAGCCCGGTCGTGCGCCGCGACGCGTCCGCGACCAGCACATCGCGCACCGGTATGCCGTCCCGAGCCGCCATCATGCGCAACTCATCACGCAGCGGGCCCGCCGGCATCGGGGTGAACGTGTTGAACACCGGCTCGACCAGAACCGGGAAGACGAACGAGAGCAGGACCACCACGACGGCGGCACCCACGGCACCGAACGCCCACCACCAGTCGGGCACGAGCTGGGTCAGCGTGTAGAACCCGCCGAGCACCACAGCGCCGATCACCGCCCCGACCGCGCATCCCTTGAACAGGTCCGCCGCCCAGCCGCCCCAGTCCTGGGTGGACAGCCCGTAGTCGCGCAGCACGCTGTGGCGCCACGCACTAAACGGCAGTGCCACCAACCACAGCATCATCATGATGACCAGACCGCCCACCAGAGCCTGCGCCAGCCAGTGCCCGCCGAACGGCAGGCCCACCCAGACGACGATCCGGGCACCTGCCGGGGTCAACCCGAGCAGCAGGGGAACCACCAGTCCTACCAGCAGAGAACCGTACGAACTGGGGCGCAGCGCGGCGTGCAGCGCCCGACCTCTGGTGACCACGCCAGCCGGCACGTCGGCCAGCGCCGCCGCTCGCTCGGCGCGGGTCGGGCTGGGCACCCGCCAGGGCACCAGCGTGATCGCCGCGACGGTCAGCACGATGCCGAGCGCGACCAGCGCCACCAGAGCCCACCACGTCGGGGTCAGGCCATCCCTCCCTGTCACCGACAATGCTGGTTCAGCCGCCGCCACAATGCCGAGGTTCGGCAGGTCGACAGGCGGCAGAGTGACGCACAGCTGCCGGACGCTCAGCACGCGCCCGAAGCGCAATCGGAAGCTCAACGGGTGCCACGCTCGCGATCCTGCCATTGCGGACCCGTCAACAGGAGCCACTCTTGACACAGAGGGAGCCAGATCCGGAAGAGCGCAGGCCCGCCGGCTGGCGGCGGAAGGACGCACTCACCGCGGCGGGTCCGCCCGTGGGATGTGCGCCTCGACGGCCGGCTGCGCCGGGTCGATGAGTTGGAAGTGGGTTTTGAGGCACGCCCACGGGCACATGTTGCACACTTGGCACTGCCGGCTCGCGCCGTGAGCTGTGCCGCCGACCGGGGGGACTGCATGAAGCAGCGCGTCGTGAGTGACTCAGCCGACTCTTACCCAGCGACGTTCGTTTCGAAGCCTTGGGGACGCGAGATGATCTTCGCCGAGATTGACGATCTGTATGTGGGAAAGGTCCTGTACGTCGATGCCGGCGAGTCCCTCAGCCTGCAGGTCCACACCGAGAAGACCGAGACGATCTGCGTGATCGCGGGGCGGGGCCGTCTGGAGTTCGGTGCAGACGCCGCCGCACTGGAGTGCGCCACGTCTGGACCGGGTGAAGCCGTGCACCTCGCCGCCGGGGTTCTCCATCGACTCATCGCCGAAGAGGATCTCGTCCTGGCGGAGGTCTCCACGGCCTTCTCCGGCTGCAAAGAGGACATCGTCCGAGTTTGACGATCACTATGGACGCTCGGGGACGAGGGCGCCTTAGGCGGTAGGCCTGCTTTCGCCACCAGGTCGCACGTACTCAGCAGGAGGTCCTCGCCTACGAGGCGAGGAACAGGGCGCCGAACGCGGCCGAGGACCGGACCCGACGAGCGGCCAATCGGCGGTCCATTTCGTCCTCCAGGGCGGTTAGCCAGTGCAGCCGACCGCCTCCGGTTCCGGCATCCTCGACCGCGACCCGAGCGCGCACCAACGCGCGCAGGAGGTCGGCGTCGCTGAAGAGGGATTCGAGCGAGACGGTCATGACAGCCCCCCTGACTTTCTGACGATTCGTCAGAAGGTACTGATGAAAGCGCTACCAGCTCCGAGCCCTTCGATTCACCTTGCGCCATTCTTGAGGAATTCCCAATTTCCGGCTCCGCGGCGCCTCTCGGCGCGGTGCGGTCTTTCCCGACTGACAACGCTCTCGCAATCTCGACCAGCCCTTCTTCTGCCGCCGGGAGCGGCCGCTGGCCATCCGCGAATGACACACGCCAACGGATCCCTCTGGCGCGCGGGTGTCACCCCAACGCGTGGTGGACTGCTTGCTGTTCGACGAGGACCAGGGCCACGTCGTCGTTGATCTGGTGTCCCACGTGATCGGTCAGGTCGCTCAGCAAGCCGTCCAGGGCGTTGCCGAGCCGGCCCGTGCCCAGGGCGGTCGCCCTGTGTGCGAGGGGGAAGAAGTCGCCATCATGGTCGCGGCCTTCCATGATGCCGTCGGTGTAGAAGAGGAGCCGGGCGCCCTCAGGCAGATCGACAGTCACGGGGCACGGTGACGGACCCAGGCCAAGCGGCGGCTCGGGGGCCCCGGTGTCCACCAACCTGCCGGGGTCCTTCCCCGTGAGCAGCATGGGTGGGGGGTGGCCGCAGTTCACCAGGGTGACCGAAAGGTCCTCGTGGAACTCGGCCAGCAGTGCGGTGACGAAGTCCTCGTCCCCCGCCACGGAGGTCACCACGTGGTCCAAATCGGTGGCCACAGCGGTCAGGGACGGCTCCCTGACCGCCGCTTGGCGGAACCCTGCGAGAACGGTCGCGGCCATCTGGACTGCATCCAGCCCCTTTCCCCTTGCGTCACCCACGACCATGCGCACCCCGGCCGGGGTCTGGACCACCTCATACAGGTCGCCGCCGACGAGGGCTTCGTGCGTCGCCGAGACGTAGCGCGCGGCGAAGCCCAGCGAGCCGATCGAGGAGGGCATGGCCGGAAGGAGCGCCCGTTGCGCGGCCTCGGCGATGGCAGTCATGTGCCGCAGGCTTTGTTCGCGCCGGACCCGGACCATGGCCAGCGGGACTGCCAGGGCCCCGATGGCCAGGGTCGTGGCCAGGCGAATCCACCATTCCACCGTGCCCCAGTTGTGGTTCCACAGCGCAGATAGTGCAGCCAGGGCAAAGGCCGCCACGGCCACCGCCGCAGTACGCCTCACCGTGGTCAGGGCGCTGGCCACGATGGCCGCAATGGCGAAGGCGCCGCTGACCACCACAGTGGCTGGCAGAAGTGAGTCGATGAAGACCATGGCGGCCAGGACCCCCAGCGGGATGACCAGGTCGCGCCTCTGAAGCCACCGGCTAGTCGCCATCTCGGACCGCCTCCCGGGAAGCTGCATGTCAACGCGCCACCGCCTCCCGACCATAGCCGGAAGGCGGTGGAGCCGCCTCGGACGCCTTGCTCCTCATTCGCAACTCGCAGCGGCACCCTGGCCTGCTGAGTACCAAGTGCTCACGAGTAAGCGTGAGGTTGCGGCGTCAGTGGCCGCGAGGACACCCTGCGTGAACCTTTCGGCGATCCGTTGATGGCCGGCTGCGTTCGGGTGATCGGTGACCGGGTCAGATGTAGAGGGCAGGCCACGACGGCGGCCACGGTCGAGCAGCACGTGGGTGGATTGTCCTGGCGCATGCCCCAGGCAGGGTCGCGCGGATCGCACGCGGGACGCTGCCCGGCAGCTGGGCGGGCGCTGGTGCGGGGTGCCTGTCCTTCACGCCATCCCTCCTTCCGCGCGGCGAGGAATGCCGTGGGGCGCCGCCAAACGAATTGCAGCGGACCTCGGTCGCGTCGGTGGCGGATCACCCTGCTGGGGTGATGTGCCCGGGGCTCAACCGGATGATCGTGTGCCGGGTGTGTATCGATGGGGGCCCCAAACGAGCTGGACACGGTGATGCTTGCCATCCCATCGTGGGGGCGCGGCCTGTCGGGGCTCAGGCGCCCAGACCGAAGCCCGCCGGACCGGAACGCCGGCTGCCGGGCTTCCGTGGCCCTCTCAACTCCCAAAGGTGCCATCGCGAGAACCGGCACCCAACGCACGCGGGAGCCCTTGTATGTCGCGTCGATGCAGTTCGGAGGTAGCTGATGGGACTTTTCAGCCACGAAGGCCTCTCGCTGGGCTATCGGTTCAAGTACCGCATGAAGAAGATCGGGTTGATCTTCGGTGGCCCGGCCCAGCTGGACGAAGCGCACGACCCCAAGATGCGGCTGAAGAGGGAGAAGGAAGACCGCAGGGAGGCCTGGCACCGCGAGCACGACCCGGACTCCCCGCCCCCGCAGTAGACACCGCGGGCGGCGTGGCGCCGCCCGTCGTTGGGTTGTACGTCGGCAGGCGCAGGGAGTTGTTCCAGGGATGCGAGCTTCAGTTCCGGGTCTCGACCTGGTCCGCCATTACCGTGGCGGTTACCTGCGTGCGGACCTGGTGGCTGGGCTGATCCTCACCGCCCTCCTCGTACCCCAAGGCATGGCCTACGCCGAACTGGCAGGGCTGCCGCCCATCACCGGTCTGTACACCTCGATCATGTGCCTGCTCGGCTACGCCGTGTTCGGCCCGTCCAGGATCCTCGTCCTGGGCCCCGACTCGTCTCTCGGGCCGATGATCGCGGCCACGATCCTTCCCCTGGCCGGTGCTCAAGGCGACCCCAAACGCGCAGTGGCGCTGGCCTCGATGCTGGCCCTGCTGGTCGGCGCGGCCACCACAGTGGCCGGTCTGGGCCGCCTGGGTTTCGTGGCCGACCTGATCTCCAAGCCGACGATGATCGGCTACATGAACGGCCTGGCCCTGACCATCCTGGTGGGACAGCTGCCAAAGCTGTGCGGCTTCTCGGTCGACGGGAGCGGCTTCCTGTCCGAGCTGGCCGGGTTCGCACACGGTGTCCTCGGCGGCGAAGTCGTCGCCGCGGCCCTGATCATCGGCCTGGTCGGTCTCGGCATCATCATGGGCCTCCAACACTGGCTCCCCCGCATCCCGGGAGTCCTGGTCGCGGTCGTCCTCTCGATCGCGGCGGCGAGCCTGTTCGACCTGGCAGCCCGCGGCGTCTCCCTGGTGGGGAAGCTGCCCAGCGGGTTTCCCCCGCTCACCATCCCCAAGGTCGACCTGGCTGACGTCGCTGCCCTCCTGGCCGGCGCGTTCGGAATCGCCTTGGTCTCGCTGACCGACACCATCTCCACCGCGTCCTCCTTCGCCGCCCGAAGCGGGGAGGAGGTCGACGGCAACCGCGAGATGATCGGCATCGGGGCAGCCAATCTCGCCGCCGGCCTCTTCCAGGGGTTCCCCGTCAGCACCAGCGGCTCACGCACGGCAGTGGCGCAGACCTCCGGGGCCAGGACCCAGGTCACGGGTGTCGTGGGTGCGGTCACCATCACCGTGATGCTGCTCTTCCTGCCAGGTCTGCTGCGCAACCTCCCTCAGCCCACCCTGGCCGCGGTCGTCATCGCCGCCTCGGTCAGCCTGGCCGACCTGCCGGGCCTCACCTCCCTGTACCGCCGGCGCCGTACTGAGTTCGCACTCTCGGTCGCCGCGTTCGCCGGCGTCGTGCTCCTGGGCGTGCTCCCGGGCATCGCCATCGCGGTCGCGCTGTCCATCGGCAACGTCTTCCGCCGCGCCTGGTGGCCCTACCACACCACCTTGGGGCGGACACCCGACCTGCCCGGTTACCACGACGTGCACAGCTACCCGCAGGCACAGCAGATCCCCGGATGCGTCATCTTCCGGTTCGACGCACCCCTCTTCTTCGCCAACACCCGGGCCTTCCGCGAAGAGGTGCGGCACCTGGCTGCGTCCGAACCGCGCCCGCGCTGGATCATCATCGCCGCCGAGCCGGTGACCGATGTGGACACGACCGCCGCAGACATGCTCAAGGACCTGGACCAGGACCTGAACACCAGAGACATCAACCTCGTCTTCGCCGAGATGAAGGACCCGGTCCGAGCCAAGATCGAACGGTACGAGCTCACCGGAACCATCAACCCCCGCCACTTCTATCCCACGGTCGACGCCGCGGTCCAAGCATTCCTCGCCAGGCCCACCGACGGCGGTTCCACGCTCCCCACGGCGACCTCCACCGCCCCGGAACCGACGGACCACCCCTCGCCATCCCCAGGGCCGAGCCTTTCCCCTGACTGAGCTCGACGGTCGTCACCACGTGTTTGCGTGCCGCATGACGGACGCGGGATGGACACTGCTCCGATGACGAGGCCTTGAGGTGACTACGGCGCTTCCTGTCTCTGGGCTGTCACCAGACCGGTGCGCGTTTCGTTTGGACCATTCGGTTATCCGCACCCAGGCGAGACTCGGCCCTGCCATCGCGGCGGAAAGATTGCGCCGTTGCCGCCGAGGGGCGGACCGAGGTCCGCCGGGCCCGGACGGCAGGGGAGTGGCACGGCATGCGGCCGTCGCAGCCCCGCTGAGCAGGGAGGTACCGTGACCGGGTGCCCCGACTGATCACCACTCCCACGCGCATCCCCGTCCCCGGCGGCAAGGTCATCGACGAGCACGTCGGCCGGGTCACCACCGGCACCGACGCCGTCTCGGTCGCCCACATGATCGCCCCGCCCCACTGGGACGAGCCGTTCCAGACGCCGGCCTTCGACGAGGTGACGCTCGTGCTCAAGGGCAGCGTCATCGTCGAGCACGACGGTGGCACGACCACGGTCACCGCGGGGCAGTCGATCATCACCCACGCCGGGGAGCGGATCCGCTACTCCACCGGCGACGAGGGCGCGGAGTACGTCGCCGTCTGCACCCCCGCCTTCTCCCCGGACACCGTCGGCCGGGAGGAGTGAGCGTGCTGACCGACGACCAGATCCGGCGCGCCCCCAAGGCCCTGCTGCACGACCACCTCGACGGCGGACTGCGCCCCCAGACGATCATCGAGATCGCCGAAACCGTTGGCTACCAAGGGCTTCCGGCCACCGACGCCGAGGCGCTCGGCCAGTGGTTCCGCGACAGCGCCGACTCCGGCTCGCTCGAACGCTACCTGGAGACCTTCGACCACACCCTGGCCGTGATGCAGACCGTCGACGGCCTGCAGCGCGTGGCCCGCGAGTGCGTGGAGGACCTGGCCGGCGACGGCGTCGTCTACGCCGAGATCCGCTACGCCCCCGAGCAGCACCTGCAGGCCGGGCTGTCCCTGGAAGACGTGGTCGAGGCCGTCAATGAGGGCTTCCGCCAGGGCGAGAAGCGCGCCGCCGACGCCGGGCACCCGATCCGGGTCACCGCCCTGCTGACCGCGATGCGCCACGCCGCCAAGAGCACCGAGATCGCCGAGCTGGTCGTGCGCTACCGCGACCAGGGCGTGTCCGGGTTCGACATCGCCGGCGCCGAGGCCGGCTTCCCGCCCACCCGCCACCTCGACGCGTTCGAGTACCTCCGTCGCGAGAACGCCCACTTCACCATCCACGCCGGTGAGGCCTTCGGCCTGCCGAGCATCTGGGAGGCGATCCAGTGGTGCGGCGCCGACCGGCTCGGCCACGGCGTGCGCATCGTCGACGATCTCAGCGTCGGCGACCTGCCCTACACCGCCGACCCGGCCCGCTTCTCCGCGGCCGACCCGGCCGAGGTCACTCTGGGCCGGCTGTCCTCCTACGTGCGCGACCGGCGCATCCCGCTGGAGATGTGCCCGAGCAGCAACCTGCAGACGGCCGCGGCGGACTCGATCGCCCACCACCCGATCACCCTGCTCAAGCGGCTGAAGTTCCGGGTCACCGTCAACACCGACAACCGGCTCATGAGCGGCACGTCCATGTCCCGCGAGATGGGCCTGCTCGTCGCCGAGGCCGGCTGGACCGTCGAGGACCTGCGCTGGGTGACCATCAACGCGATGAAGTCCGCGTTCATCCCCTTCGACGAGCGGCTCGCCATCATCGAGGACGTCGTCAAGCCCGGGTATGCCGCGCTGCTCGCCGAGGCGGGCACCGCCCCGGCCTGACCGCTCCCCACGCGCACCACCCCGCCGAGCGGGCAGGTCCAGCTCGGCGGGGTCACCCGATGGTGGGGCGCGCGGTCGGTGGGCGAACACGGCGGCCGTCCCGTCAGCCGAGGTGGGTGTCGGGGGTGTCCGGCGCGTCCGGGGTGTCCGGGGCCTCGGGCTGGGTGGCCTCGGCCTGGTCGTGCTGGAACTCGGTCAGGAGCCGGCCGGTGCGGGCGATGACGTAGACCTTGACCTCCGAGCCGTCGCTGCGCACGAGCTTGACCTTCCACTCCGCCCCCGCCGGGCCGAGGTCGGAGTCGACCGAGTCGAGCCGGGCGTGGGTGCTGCGCTCGGCCAGGCTGACCGCCTGCGCGACCGTGATCGCGGCGGGCTGCGTCGCCGGCTTCGCGGCCGACGTGGTCGGGCCCGTCGAGGGGGAGGAGGTGGTCGGCGTGACCGGGGTGTCGGCCATCGCCATGCCGGCGTTGACGTCCTGGACGGTCTGCGCGGCGGTGCTGCGGGTGGGGGCCTGCTGGCCGACCATCGTGGCGGCCACGGTGCCGCCGGTGACGACGACGGCCGCGCCGGCCGCCGCCAGACCGATCCGGAGGGAGTGCTGGGTGAGGTTCATGGGTGGTTCCTTTGCGTCGGGGGCGACCCGGGTGGTCGCTTGCCGCCAACGCTCGTGCAGAACCGCCAGCCCGCAGAAGCCCACCTGGGTGTCCGAAACCCCCACCTCGCCACGACGCTGCCCGGCGTGAAGACGCGGGGAAGCCGCCCGGGGTCAGGCCAGGGTGTCGGGCTGCATGAGGCGCCGGCGCAGCTGGTCCTCGCGCTGCAGCCGCTCGGTGTCCCGGCGGCGGCGGTCGGCGAGGACCGCGGCGAGCACCGCCTCCGGGTGGCTGCCCGGGGGAGGCGGCGGCGCGGCATACCGCAGGACGTCCGTGAGCAGCTCCTGGCTGAGCTGCGTGCGGGCGGCGGGGCTCATCTGACCGGCCCGGGCGAGGAACTGGCGCGTGGCCATGGCGAGGTGGTCGGGCAGCGCCGCCAGGTCGGCGGTGGTGGCCCACGACGCGAGCGGCCACGGCATCTGCGGCGGCGCCACGAGCTGCGGGCGCACCCGCTCGCGCACGACGTAGGTGCCGGCGGCCAGGTCACCGAACCGCTTGCCCTTGCGGTTGAACAGGGCGCACGTGAACGCCGGCGCCATGAACAGCGGCGGCAACCAGATCTCGACCACCCCGATCAGCGCCCGGGTGAGCGCGTGCCGGAAGCCGATCGGGCCGGCGTCGTCGCGCACGGTGCGCAGGCCGGTGGCCGCCTTGCCGAGGCTGCGGCCCCGGGTGAGCGTCTCGACGGTGGTCGGCAGCACCACCATGGCCAGCACCGTGGCCGTCAGGAAGACCGTCGCCGCGACGGCGTCGTCGGCCCCGCTGGTGACCAGGACCGCGAGCCAGAACAGGACGAAGAGCACCACGCCGGCGACGAACAGGTCGAGGGCCCCCGAGAGCACCCGCATGCCGAGGCCGGCGGCGGGCAGGTCGAGGGCGACGGCCTCACCGGTGACGAGGTCGTCCTCGCCGACGCCCAGGGTTGCGCTGTCCACGTTCGCAGCCTAGGGCCACGGCGCTGGCCCTAGGCTGTCCGCCGTGGATCTCGACGCGTTCGTGGCGGCGCACCAGGGGGAGTGGCAGCGGCTGGACGCGCTTGCGCGGCAGCGGCGGCTCTCCGGGGCGGAGGCCGACGAGATCCTCGACCGCTACCAGCGCGTGGCCACGCACCTGTCCGTGGTGCGCTCCGCGGCGCCGGACCCCAGCCTGGTGACCTACCTGTCCTCGCTGCTGGCGCGGGCGCGGGCCCGCTCGGCCGGCACCCGGTCGGTCGCCTGGCGCGACCTCGCGATGTTCTTCACCGACACGTTCCCGGCGGCGCTCTACCGCACCCGGCGCTGGTGGATCGCCACGGCGCTGGCCAACGTGGCGGTCGCCTTCGTCATCGGCTGGTGGCTGCTGGCGCACCCCGCGGTGGAGTCCTCGCTGCTCTCGCCCGCCGAGGTCGACCAGCTCGTCCGGGTGGACTTCGCGCACTACTACAGCGAGTACGCCGCGTCGCACTTCGCGGCGAAGGTGTGGACCAACAACGCCTGGGTCTCGGCGCTGTGCATCGCCTCCGGCGTACTCGGCCTGCCGGTCATCTACCTGCTGCTGGAGAACGTCCTCAACGTCGCGATCATCGGCTCGATCATGGTCCACCACCACCGGGCGTCGGTGTTCTTCGGCCTGATCCTGCCGCACGGCATCCTCGAGCTGACCGCGGTGTTCATCGCCGGGGCGACCGGGCTGCGGCTGTTCTGGTCGTGGGTCGAGCCCGGGCCGCGCACCCGCACCCAGGCCGTGGCCCGTGAGGGGCGCTCGGCCATCGCGGTGGCGCTCGGACTGGCCGCGGTGCTCGCCGTCTCCGGCGTGATCGAGGCGTTCGTGACGCCCTCGCCGCTGCCGACGTGGGCCCGGGTCGGGATCGGCGTGCTGGCCGAGGCGGCGTTCCTGACCTACGTGTTCACCGCCGGCCGGTGGGCGGTCCGACGCGGCGCCACCGGTGACGTGAGCGCCGAGGACGCGGGGGCGCAGGCGCCGGTCGTCGGCTGAGCTGGTCCGCAACGGGCGCGGCATACCGGCTTTGCGCTTGAAGAAGTCCGGATGGCGGTGTCGGATCGGGGCAGGGCTGTTCGTAGCAGGGGTGAGCGGCGCCCGTGAGGGGCGCCCCAGACCACAGGAGATGACCTGAGATGCAGTATCTGGTTTCCGTGATCGACGACGGCACCGGCCCGGACACCGCGACCGAGCAGGCTGCGATCGATGCGTTCAACGACCGGCTCCGGGCCGAGGGGCACTGGGTCTTCGCCGGCGGCCTCGGGTCGCCCGACCCGGCCACCGTCGTCGACAACCGGGGTGGCGAGGCGATCGTCACCGACGGCCCCTTCGTGGAGTCGAAGGAGTACATGGCCGGCTTCTGGATCATCGAGGCCGCGGACCTGGACGTGGCGCTCAAGCTCGCCACCGAGGGGTCGAAGGCGTGCAACCGCAAGATCGAGGTGCGTCCGTTCCTGTGAACCGGACCGAGGTCGGCGAGGCGATCACCCGGGTCCACCACGAGCAGTGGGCGCGGGTGGTCGCCGCCCTGGCCCGGCGCTTCGGCGACCTCGACATCGCCGAGGAGGCGGCGGCCGAGGCGTTCGCGACCGCGGTCGAGCGGTGGCCGGCCGACGGCGTCCCGCCCAACCCCGGCGGCTGGCTGACCACGACCGCCACCCGCAAGGCCATCGACCGGATCCGACGCGAGCACAAGCGGGACGACAAGCAGAAGGAGGCTCAGATGGTGCTCGATGACGACCCGCCCGAGCCTCTCGGCGCCGTCGACGACGAGCGGCTGCGGCTGATCTTCACCTGCTGCCACCCGGCGCTCGCGATGGAGACCCGCGTGGCGCTGACGCTGCGCATGGTCGGCGGTCTGACCATGCCCGAGATCGCCCGCGCGTTCCTGGTGCAGGAGACGACCATGGCCCAGCGGATCACCCGGGCCAAGGCCAAGATCAAGGCCGCCCGCATCCCGTATCGCGTGCCGTCCGCGGAGGACCTCCCGGCACGCGTCTCCGGCGTCCTCGCCGTCCTCTTCCTCGTCTTCAACGAGGGCTACCTGGCGAGCGGCCCCGACACCGACCCCGTGCGTCACGACCTGACCGCCGAGGCGATCCGGCTGACGCGCCTGGTCCGTGCACTCCTGCCGGAGGACGGTGAGGTGGCCGGGCTTCTGGCGTTGATGCTCCTCACCGAGGCCCGCCGCACCGCCCGCGTCTCGTCGAGCGGCGAGCTGGTCAGCCTCGCCGAGCAGGACCGAGGTGTCTGGGACGCGGCGCTGGTCGCCGAGGGGCACCAGCTGGTGCGCGAGCGTCTGGCCATGGGGAGGCCCCCGGGCCGCTACCAGGTCCTCGCCGCGATCAACGCCGTGCACACCTCTGCCCGCGACGTGCGCGACACCGACTGGTCGCAGGTCGTCGCCCTCTACGACCAGCTCGTCCGCCTCGACCCGTCACCCATCGTCGCCCTCAACCGGGCCGTCGCGGTCGCTGAGCTCGACGGCCCGGAAGTGGCACTGGCGGCCGTCGACCGTCTCGCGGACACGCTGGCCGGCTACCACGCCTTCCATGCGACCCGCGCCGACCTGTTGCGCCGGTTGGGCCGCAGCCAGGAGTCCCGCGCGGCGTACGACGCGGCCATCGGGCTCACGGGCAACACCGCCGAGATCGCCTACCTGACCCGCCGTCGCGACCAGCTGGGGTAGTGCCCGCGCGAACCGCATGCGGGTCCTCGCCGTGCCATCGGCCCCGAGCGGGTCGTCCCCGTGCCGGCATCCCAGCATGCGAGAGACAATTCCTACTCATTTGATAGGCGATCCCTGAACGGCTAGTTTCGGGGCAGGTCACGAGCTCCAGCGCACAGCCCCGGCTTGCTGGACGGCAACCCTCTCATTCGCGGTGGGGTGCTCCGGGTGAAGACCTGGCTCCGGTCGACCGACCGGAGCAAGCGCGAGGCTCGATGCCTCCATCGAGGACGGAAACCCATGAGGGCCAAGGGATCTGGGAGCAGCGGGCCACCCTCGCTCTACCCGGCCCGGCGTCGGCACGTCGACCTCCTCCGGGTCTCCAGCGCGCTCTGTCGCCGCTGACCAGAGCAGTCCTCCTCCTCTCGCACCAGCGAGAACCCTTCCCCAGCAACGGCTCTGCGCCGGCCGGCCCTCCGCGGGCCAAGTCGCACGGCCGGCGATGCCCCCTGCCCATGAAAGGACCCCTCATGGCTGTCATAGCCACCATCTCCAGCAGTCCCTCCACCGCCTCCCGCACCGACGGGGTGCTCTCCGAGATCTCCCGGCAGCTGCAACAAGCGGGGCACCTCGTCGCCCCGATCGTCCTGCGGGACCTTCCCGCCGGGCCGCTGCTGCGCGGCGACGCCGACGACCCGGACATCGCCGCAGCGGTGGGCAGCCTCGAGGCAGCCGATGCGGTCGTCGTCTCGACCCCGGTCTACAAGGCGGCCTACGGCGGGCTGCTCAAGACCTTCCTGGACCTGCTTCCGCAGTTCGCGCTGCGCGGCAAGGTCGTCCTTCCCGTGGCCACCGGCGGCACGCCCGCACACGTCCTCGCCGTCGACTACGCCCTGCGACCGGTGCTCGCCAGTCTCGGCCCCAGCAGCATCAGCCCGGGCTGGTTCGTCCTGGCCGGCGAGGTCACCCTCTTCGAGAGCGGCGAGGTGCTGCTCGAGGAGTCGGCGGCGCGGCCGCTGCGCGAGGTGACTGCGGTCTTCCTCGACACCCTCGCCGGACGCACCCTCCTCGGCGCCCGCCCCGAGCGCCGCGAGGCGGTGGCCTGATGCGCGCGCGGACCACGACCCGGCTCCTCGTCCTGACCCTGGGCGGCGCCGCTGCCCTCACGGCGTGCTCCCTGCCCTCCACCGAGGCGGCCGGCTCGGCGAAGGGGCCGGTGACCCTGCGCTACCAGGGCTCGGCCAACAACGTCACCCTGCCCGAGCTCGCCGCCGAGCTCGGCTACTTCCCCACGATCCGGCTCAGGTGGGTCGGCAACACCACCAGCGGACCCCAGGACATCCAGTCGGCCGCGACCGGCCAGACCGACTTCGGGGGCGCCTTCTCGGGTGCCGTCGTCAAGCTGGTCGACGCCGGAGCCCCGGTCAAGGCGGTCGTCAACTACTACGGCTCGGACGCCCGGTCGTTCATCGGCTTCTACGTCAAGGACAGCAGCGGCATCCGCACGGCCCGGGACCTCATCGGCAGGAAGATCGCCGTCAACACCCTGGGCGCCCACGCCGAGGCCGTGATCGACACCTACCTGGAGAAGAACGGGCTCACCCCGGCCGAGGTCCAGAAGGTCCAGCTCGTCGTCCTGCCGCCGAACGACAGCGAGCAGGCCCTGCGGCGGGGGCAGGTCGACGCCGCCGCCCTGAGCGGGGTGCTCCAGGACCACGCGGTCGCCGCAGGCGGGCTGCGCTCGCTCTTCAGCGACTACAGCCTGTTCGGCGCCTTCAACGGCGGACAGTACGTCCTGCGCGAGGACTTCATCGCCCAGCACCCTTCAGCCGCAAGGGAGTTCGTCACCGGTGTCGCGAAGGCGATCGAGTGGGAGCGCACCACCCCACGGGACCAGGTCATCGCGAAGTTCACCTCGATCATCACGAAGCGCGGCCGCAACGAGAAGACCGACAACCTCAGGTACTGGAAGAGCGTCGGCATCCCGTCCCGGGGCGGGGCGATCAGCGACGAGGACTTCACGCGGTGGCAGGCCTGGCTCGAGCAGGCCGGGATCGTGGACAAGGGCGACCTCAAGCCGTCCCGCCTCTACACGAACGCGTTCAACGGCCTCGCGACCGGGGGTGCCCGATGACCTCCGGGATCGAGCTGCGTGGCGTCACCAAGGACTTCGTCGTCAGGCCGGGGCGCGGCGGTCCCGGGACGAGCGTCCTGCGTGCCCTCGAGGACGTCTCCCTGTGCGTGCCACCGGGCGAGTTCCTCACGCTCGTCGGGCCGAGCGGGTCCGGCAAGACCACCCTTCTCGACCTCCTCGGCGGGCTCAGCCGCCCCACCGCCGGCAGCGTGCTCGTCGACGGCCGGGAGGTCACCGGGCCCGGTCTGGACCGGGGCATCGTCTTCCAGCAGTACGCCCTGTTCCCCTGGCGCACCACCCTGGCCAACGTCACGTTCGGCCTGGAGCAGCTCGGGCTCACGCGGCGCGAGCGCACGGAGCGGGCCCGGGAGCACCTCGCCCTCGTGGGGCTCGACGGGTTCGAGGACCGCTACCCCCATGAGCTCTCCGGCGGCATGAAGCAGCGAGTGGCCATCGCGCGCAGCCTCGCCTACCGGCCCGGGATCCTGCTCATGGACGAGCCGTTCGCGGCGCTGGACGCCCAGACGCGCGACCAGCTGCAGGATGAGCTGCTGCGGATCTGGCGGGCCACGGGCACCACGGTCGTGTTCATCACCCACCGCATCGAGGAGGCGGTCTACCTCGGTCAGCGGGTCGCCGTCCTCAGCTCGAGGCCGGGGCGGCTCAAGGCCCTCGTCGACATCGACCTCGGCGACCGCCGGTCCACGAACGACCTGCGTTCCGATCCCGCGTTCGTGCGCTACCGCCACGACGTCTGGACCCTCCTGCACGACGAGGTGCGCCGCGCCCAGGAGGCCGGCCACCTCAAGGTCCAGCCCGACGGCACCGAGAGGGCAGCCTGATGAGCACCGCAACCGTCGACACGACCTCCACCACCGCCGACACCCCGGCTGGCCGCCGGAGCACCCCCGCCCCACCCGGGAGCGGTGCGGCTGCGGCACTGCCCAGACCGCACCGCTTACTGCTGGCCCTGGGCAGGGGAGCCCGGCGTTCGGCGGCCGTGGTGCTCTTCCTCCTGCTGTGGGAGCTCGGCCCGCAGTACCTGCTCGACCCCGCCAGGAAGGTGTTCCTGCCGCCCCTGCACGTGGTGCTGCAGGCGTGGTGGGGCCTGGTCGAGGATGGTCAGCTGCAGCAGCACCTGACCGCGAGCCTCGCGCGCTCGGTCACGGGCTTCGGCGTCGCGGTCGTGGCAGGAGTCGCCCTCGGGCTGGTCGTCGCCTGGTACGACGGGCTGCGCGAGCTCCTCACCCCGCTGCTGGAGCTGTTCCGCAACACCGCCGCGCTCGCCCTGCTGCCGGTCTTCGTGCTGCTCCTCGGCATCGGCGAGACCAGCAAGGTCTCGATCGTCGCCTACGCGAGCTTCTTCCCCGTCCTGCTCAACACCATCGCCGGCGTCCGCACCGTGGACCCGTTGCTCGTGCGAGCCGCGCGGTCCCTGGGCCTGAACAGCCTCCAGCTGTTCCAGAAGGTCGTGCTGCCCTCCGCGGTCCCGACGATCTTCACGGGCATCCGGATGGCCGGCACCGCGTCCATCCTCGTCCTGATCGCGGCGGAGATGGTGGGGGCCAAGGCCGGCCTGGGCTACCTCATCGTCAACGCCCAGAGCAGCTTCCAGATCCCAGACATGTATGCCGGGATCCTCACCGTCTCGCTCTTCGGGCTCGTCGTGAACACCGTCCTGGTGCGTGTCGAGCAGCGCTTCTCCCGCTGGCGCGTGGCCGCCTCCGGTCGCTGAGCGACGTCCCACACCCGTTGGAAGGAAACAGGTTTCGCATGACCAACAGGCAACTCCACCTCAACGCGTTCATCATGGCCAACGGCCACCACGAGGCCGCGTGGCGACACCCCGACGTCAACCCGACCGCGTCGCTCACGTTGCAGCACTACGTCGACATCGCCCGCACCGCCGAGCGTGGCCGCCTCGACTCGGTGTTCCTCGCCGACTCGGTCGCGCTGAACGGCAACGTCCGGCACAACACCCACAGCGCGTTCGAGCCCCTGACGCTCCTGGCCGCGCTGGCCGCCTCGACCCGTCACGTCGGGCTCATCGCGACCGCGTCGACGACCTACAACCACCCCTACTCCCTGGCGCGGGCCTTTGCCTCGCTCGACCACCTCAGCGGTGGGCGCGCCGGCTGGAACATCGTCACCAGCGCCGGACAGGACGAGGCCCGCAACTTCGGCCTGCACGGTCGCCCCGACCACGAGGCCAGGTATGCCCGCGCCACCGAGTTCGTCGAGGTGGTCAGGGCGCTGTGGGACTCCTTCGACGAATCGGCCGTCGTCGCCGACCAGGAGTCCGGTGTCTTCGCCGACACCACCCGGATCAGGACGATCGACCACCGGGGCGAGCACTACGAGGTCCGCGGGCCGCTCAACATCCGGCGTCCCGTCCAGGGCCATCCCCTGCTCGTCCAGGCCGGCTCCAGCGACACCGGCAAGGACTACGCCGCCCGCTACGCCGAGGCCGTCTTCACGGCCCAGCAGACCTTCGAGGACGGGAAGGCCTTCTACGACGACGTCAAGGGGAGGCTGCCGGCATACGGGCGCAGTCCCGACGCGCTGCTCATCCTCCCCGGGATCAGTCCCGTCCTCGGCCGCACCGAGGAGGAGGCCAGGGAGAAGGAGGCCCGCCTCAACGCGCTCATCAACCCGGAGTACGGCGTGGCCCAGCTCTCGGCGATGCTCGACACCGACCTGTCGGCCCATGACCTCGACGGGCCGCTGCCGGACGTCGGCACGACGACCGAGGGCAACCAGAGCCGGTTCACCCTCGTCACCGAGCTGGCCCGGCGTGAGGGCCTGACCATCCGGCAGCTCGTCGAGCGACTGGCCGGCGGCCGGGGCCACCGGGTCCTCGCCGGGACCCCGGTGCAGGTGGCGGACGAGATCGAGCACTGGTTCACCGAGGGTGCGGCCGACGGGTTCAACGTCATGCCGCCGACGCTGCCGGGTGGGCTCGACGACTTCGTCGACCTCGTCGTGCCCGAGCTCCAGCGCCGCGGCCTGTTCCGCACCGAGTACACCGGCACCACCCTGCGCGACCACTACGGCCTGGCCAGGCCGGCCAACAGCCACCTCACCGGCACCACCGACAGCCCCGCCACCACGCAGAAGGAGCACGCAGCATGACCATCACCGCCACCGACCGCGACATCCGGCAGATCACGGGGCGCATCGGCGCCGAGGTCGTCGGCGTCGACATCACCGCCGAGCTCGACGCCGGGACCGTCGGCTTCCTCACGCAGGCCCTGCACGAGCACAAGGCGCTCGTCTTCCGGCAGGCACCGCTCGATGACGCCCAGCAGGAGCGTTTCGCCGCGCACTTCGGGCAGCTCACCACCGCGCACCCGACCGTCGCCTCGGCACCCGGTGTCCCGCGCGTGCTGCCGGTGGACAGCGACCGGGGGGTGGCCAACCACTGGCACACCGACGTCACGTTCGTGCAGGCGCCGCCGAAGGCCACCACCCTGGCCAGCAAGACGGTGCCGCCCTACGGCGGTGAGACGCTCATCGCCAACACCGGTGCGGCATACCGGGACCTGCCCGAACCGTTGCGGCTGCTCGCGGACTCGCTGTGGGCCGTGCACACCAACGACTACGACTACGCCCAGCCGGAGGAGGACTGGGACGAGGCCACCAGGGAGCGGCGCGCCGAGTTCAACTCCATCGCCTACCGGACGGCCCACCCCGTCGTCCGCGTGCACCCGGAGACGGGGGAGAAGGGGCTGTTCCTCGGCGGGTTCGCGCAGCGGATCGTCGGGCTGTCGGTCAGCGAGAGCCGGGACGTGATCCGGCTGCTGCAGGCCTACGTCACCCGGCCGGAGAACGTGGTCCGGGTGTCCTGGGAGCCGGACCAGGTCGTCGTGTTCGACAACCGCATCACCCAGCACTACGCGATCGACAACTACGACGGGCTGCCGCGGCGCCTGCACCGGGTCACCGTGGCCGGCGACGTCCCGGTCGGACTCTCCGGCGAGCGCAGCCGGGTGATCGAGGGGGACGCGTCGCACTACACCGCGCCGGCCTAGTCAAGGTCGAGCACCACGGGGCCGCTGCCGTCTCGGTCGGCAGCGGCCCCGTGCGTCGCCGGGCAGCGGCCGGATACGCGGGGTGACCGGCGGGTCACCCGTTCTCGACCCAGGCCGTCCAGGTATCGGGCAGGTCGGCCGGTTCGAGGTCGTTGACCGTCAGGGCGTAGCGGGCCAGCTCGTCGAGGTCCTGCCCGGCGTAGGCCTGACCCCGCGTCACGACGTTTCCGGACCCGTCAAGCACCCGCCACTGCGTGTGGACGCCGTCGTTCGCGAGCCGGGACTGCTTGGTGTACTGCGCCATGGGAACTTCCTCCGCTGGTGAGCCGCGTCTGTGGTGGTGGTTCAGGCGTCCTGAGGTCGACGAGGAACAGGCCGTTTCCGCCCGCGGCATGTCACCAGCCTGCCAGTGCCCGGGCACCGGGGCGACCTGCAAAAAGTCCCGCCGCGGTTGCGGCGGGACTCGATGTGAGCGGGTGGATCAGTGGGCGAGCTCGACCGGCTTGGCAGAGCCGATGTCGATGGCAAGGTCGCCGACGTAGTTCTTCCGGAGCGCGAAACGGTCCCGGCTGTTGGCCTTCACCCAGTCAGCGGCCTTCGCCGCGGCTGCGTCGGCCTGCGCGTGGGTCTCCCACGTGCTGAGCGAGACGAAGGCCTCCTTGTCGACCTGGGCAACCCCGTAGGACACGAAGCCGTCGCTCTTCTGGAAGAGCGGCGCCATCCCGGTCCTGGCCTGGGCGGCGATCTCGTCGAAGGTGCCGGACTTGATGTCGTAGAGCGCGATGCGTGTGCAACGCATGATGTGCCTTCCTGGTGATGAAGCGGCCTGCGTAACCCGCACGCCGGTTCCACTCATGACAGTACGTCCGATCTGCAAAACTAGCAATAGATTTCCATGATCATCTTTTCAGGTATATTTCCGGGTCATGCCCTGGGGATTCCTGACCAACCACGCCCAGGCGCTGCTGTGCATCGCCCGAGACCCGGGTGTGCGCCTGCGCGAGATCGCCACCACCCTCGGCATCACCGAGCGCGCAGCCTTCGGCATCGTCACCGACCTGGTGGATGCCGGCTACGTGCTCAAGGACAAGGACGGGCGGCGCAACCGCTACCGGATCCAGGGCGACCAGCCGCTGCCCGAGGCCCTGCTCCGCCAGCGGACGGTCGGCCAGCTGATCACCCTCCTCGCCCAAACCGACGCTGGCAGCCGCGACCACGGCTGAAGCGCCGGCATACCGGCTGTGCCGTGAAAGGGTGCGCCCTGCCGCGGCTGCAACCTCGGCAGGGGGCACCCTTCCCCGGCCAAAGCGGTCGACCGGAACGGCCGCGACCGGTCAGGCCATCTCGGGCACGTGCAGGTGCGCGAGCGCGATCTCCATCTCGGCGACGTCGTCGACCGTGGCCCCGGACTCCTGGGCGGCCCGCTGCCGGATGCTCCCCATCTGCTCACGGCTGGCCTCGAGGGCTTCCGCGTTGTCGTAGGTGACCGTCCCCACGGCCCGCCCGGCCTGGCGGTTGATGAGCAGGCTGGCGCTGCAGAAGCCGAAGAGCTCCTGGACGCGGGGGAGGACGACCATCTTGAAGATGTCGGTGGCGCGGTCCGCGCTGGCCGGGTCACCGCTCAGCCAGGTGATGCGGGCACAGGCGCCGCTGGGCGTGGGGTGGTCCCGGTGGACCACCGCGACCTCCCAGGTGTCGACCTCGCTGGGGCCCGCGCCGAGGACCTGCTCGGCCCTGCTGCGCAGTGGGCGGGCCGACTCGGCCGACGCCGTCATGGCGTCCTCGGTCTGCCACGCGGTCGTGGCGATGCAGCGGCCGGACCGGCGGTCCACCAGGACTGACATCCCGACGCACCCGTCGATGCCGCTCACGGCAGGCAGGACCTCGTCGCGGACGACGGTGAGGCCGTCGTCGATCCGGGCCGGGTCCGCCTGCATGCTGCTGGTACGTGCGTGCACGACGCGCTCCTCTGCTCGAGGCAGCGCCCCGACGGCGCCGCCGTCCCCGGCCACGCTTCTCCCCGGGGATGCCCGGGTCAATAGTCACCGTGACGTAGCCCGAGGGACGCCGACGGAGCTCAGAGCAGGCCGCGCGACTTCAGCAGCAGGTAGTGGTCGGTCAGCGCCACCGGCAGGTCCGCCGGCGGGGCGTCCAGGACGTGCACCCCGAGCCGGCCCAGCACCTCGCCGGTGCGCTCGCGCAGCGCGGTCGTACGCTGCGCGGCGGCCGCGTCGTAGACCGTCTCGACGCTGTCGCGCCCGCGGCCCATGCGGGCGAGCTCGGGGTCGGCGACCGAGGCCAGCACCACCCGGTGGTGCCGGGTGAGGGTGGCGAGGGTGGGCAGCAGGCTCTCCTCGACCGCAGCCGGCTCCAGCGAGGTCAGCAGCACCACCAGGGAGCGTCGTCGGCTCAGCCCGCCCACGGCCCCGGCCAGCGCCGACCAGTCGGCCTCCAGCAGGGCCGGCTCCAGCGGCGCCATGGCGGTGACGAGGTCACCGAGCAGCTCGGTGCGCGAGGCGCCGGTCACCCGGGCCCGGACCACGCGGTCCCCGGCCAGCAGATCGACCCGGTCGCCGGCCCGGGACGCCAGCGCTGCGAGCAGCAGCGCGGCGTCCATCGAGGCGTCCAGACGCGGGCTGTCGTCGACCCGGCCGGCCGAGGTCCGGGAGGTGTCGAGCACGAGGATCACCCGCCGGTCCCGCTCGGGCTGCCACGTCCGCACGACGACCCCGCCGCGTCGGGCGGTCGCCCGCCAGTCGATGCTGCGCACGTCGTCGCCGGCGACGTAGTCGCGCAGCGAGTCGAACTCGGTCCCCTGGCCGCGCACCCGCACCGCCGAGCGTCCGTCGAGCTGGCGCAGGGTGGCCAGCCGGCTGGGCAGGTGCTTGCGGGAGGTGAACGGCGGCAGCGCCCGGATCACCCCGGGCACGTCCAACGAGCGCTGCCGGCCGGCCAGCCCGAGCGGACCGAGGCTGCGCACGGTCACGCGGTCGGCGCGCCGGTCGCCGCGCCGGGTGGGGGTCAGCCGGGTCGTGACCCGGGCGCGCTCACCGGCCCGCACCGAGACGGTATGCCGTTCGCCAGCCGCCCCGGCCGAGGGCTGCCAGGCGTCACGGACCACCGCCCGCAGGCGCCGGCGGGTCGGGTTGGTCAGCAGCAGCGTGCTCTCCCCGACCTCACCGAGGCGGACCTGGCCGCTCGGCCGGCGTTCGAGCACCAGCCGGCCGGGGCCGACCGCCAGGGCCAGGTCGAGCCCGACGGCGAGCACGACCACCGCCCACCAGGTGAGGACGGTGGACCCGGTGGGCCAGATCAGGACCGGCACGATCCCGAGCAGGATCGCCAGCGGCGCCCGACCGGTCAGCGCCACGACCGCCGCCCCCCTCCGAGCGGGAGGTGGGCACACGGCATACGGCAGGAGGGCATGGTCAGCGGGGGACGGGCACGGCGGACAGGGCGCTGGCGAGCACGGAGGCCACGTTGACCCCCTCGAGCTCGGCCTCGGGACGCAGCTGCAGGCGGTGCGCCAGCGTGGCCTGGGCGAGCGCCTTGACGTCGTCGGGGGTGACGAAGTCGCGGCCGTTGAGCCAGGCCCAGGCCCGGCTGGTGGTCATCAGGGCGGTGGCGCCACGCGGGCTGACGCCCAGGGCCAGCGACGGCGACTGACGCGTCGCCCGGGCGATGTCGACGATGTAGCCGGCCACCTCGGGGGAGACGGTCACCCGGCGCACCGCCTCCGCGCCGGCGGCCAGGTCCTGCGGCCCGGCGACCGCCTGCACACCGGCCCCGGCGAGGTCGCGCGGGTCGAAGCCCTCGGCGTGCCGGGTCAGGACGGTGACCTCGTCCTCCCGGGGCGGCAGCGGCAGCTGCACCTTGAGCAGGAACCGGTCGAGCTGGGCCTCCGGCAGCGGGTAGGTGCCTTCGTACTCCACCGGGTTCTGCGTCGCGGCCACCAGGAACGGCGACGGCAGCGGGCGGGGCAGCCCGTCGACGGAGACCTGCCGCTCCTCCATCGCCTCCAGCAGCGAGGCCTGCGTCTTGGGCGGCGTGCGGTTGATCTCGTCGGCGAGCAGCAGGTTGGTGAACACCGGGCCCTCGCGGAAGGAGAACTCGGCCGAGTGGGCGTCGTAGACCAGTGACCCGGTGATGTCGCCGGGCATCAGGTCGGGGGTGAACTGCACCCGCTTGGTCTGCACGTCCAGGGCGGCGGCCAGCGACCGCACGAGCAGGGTCTTGGCCACGCCGGGCACGCCCTCGAGCAGGATGTGCCCCCGCGCGAGCAGGGCGATGATCACGCCCGAGACGGCCGCCTCCTGGCCGACGACGGCCTTGGCGACCTCGTGCCGGACGGCCATGAGGGCCTCACGCGCTCGGGTGGACGACGCCACGGTGCTGGTCTCGGTCATGGTCGGCGGACCTCTTTCTCCAGGACGGCCAGCAGCTGGCCGAGGGCGATCAGGGACGAGTCGTCGGCGGGTGGACGGGTCAGCGCGGCGCCCACCTCATCGGTGCGCCGGCCGGTCACCGCCGCGACCGCGGCGGCGAGAGTGGCCGGGTCGGTGCCGCGCGGCAACCCGAGGTATGCCGTGAGCCGGTTCCGGGTGCCGGCCTGAAGCACGGCCGCGGCCCGGGTGCGGTCCCCGGCCTTGCGGTACATGCGGGAGCGGCTGCGGGTGGTCTCGGTCGCGCTGACGACCGCGGGCAGCGGCTCGACGACCAGGCGGCCGAGCCGACGCCCGCGCCACAGCACCAGGGCCAGCACGGCGCTGGCGCCGAGCACCAGGCCGGGCCCGAGCCACCGGGGCAGCAGGGCGTCGAGCGAGGTGGGGTCGGTGACCGGCACGTCGAGGTCGCTGGCGACGTACCACAGCACGTGGTCGGTGCCACCGGTCAGCCGCAGCGCGATCGCGGCGTTGTCCGCGCGCAGGATGCTGCGGTTGGCCAGCGCCTCGGGACTGCCCAGCAGCACGACCCTGGGGTGTGATGCGGACGCGTCCACCGAGGCCATGACGCCGCCGCCGAGGTCGGCGAAGCAGGTGCTGACGCTAGGCGGGAAGTAGTGCCGGGGCAGGTAGACCCGGTCCCCGCCGGAGATCTCCAGGCCACGACCCAGGGAGGGCTCGTCGCAGCCGGCGGGGACCGCGTCCCAGACCGGGCCGGCACGGACGTCGACCGGCAGGCCCAGCCCCTCGGTGACGTCCTGGCCGGGGTCGAGCAGCACGATCGACGACGCCCGGCGGGCGTGGCGGCCGAGGTGTGCCGTCGTGGTGCGCGACAGGCTCGCGGTGCTGGTGACCAGGACCGTGGTGCCGGCGTCGACCCCGGCGTCCAGCAGCTCGGCCTCGGAGCGGACCACGTCGACGCGCACCCCGTGCTGCTGCAGGACCTCGGCCAGCGCGCGGGCGCCGCCCGGGCCGGCGTTGTCGGGGTCCAGCGGAGCCGCGTTCTCCGCGGAGGTGCCGGTGAGCACGGTCAGCACGACCGCGGCCAGCAGGATGAGCAGCCCGATGCCGGCCGCGGCGCGGTGCCGCCGCAGGCGCGCCAGCAAGCCCCCGGGACCGGTGCCGGTGCCCGCTCCGGTCATGGTGCCGGTCTCGACGGTGGTCACGGCGCCACCGCGGGGTCGGCAGAGGTCAGCACCGGGCGGGTGCGGGTCAGCCGTGCGTCGAGCGCCACGACCTCCTCCGCGTCGGCCCGGCCGAGGTGGCGCTCGCCGTAGCGGACGGCGTCGAACAGGTCCGCGGCCCGGCGCAGGGCGTCGACCTCGTCGGGGAAGCGGGGCGCCAGGGCCAGCGCCACCTCGTGGGCGGTGCTGCCGGGGGTGTCCTCCAGCAGGGTCCGGTCGGCCGCCTCGCGGGTCAGCGCGCGGTAGGCGTCGGCCAGGGCGTCGTCGAAGCGGCCCTCGGCCAGCGCGGTGGCGACCCGCGCGCGATACATGGCGGCCGTGGTCAGGGGGTCGGTGAGCACGGCCGCGCCGTGGCCGGGGAGGCGGCGCTCCCGCCGGACCCGGGGCAGGACGAACGCCAGGAGAGCGATGGCCGCGGCGGCGACGAGAGCGGTGACCAGAGGCGACCAGCCGGCCGCGCCCTGGCTCTGCTCGAGCAGCCGGTGCCACTGCTCCTGCAGCCAGTCCGCGAGCCGCTGCAACAAGGGTGCCTGGTGGTGGTACGCCGGCCGGGCCAGCTCCTCGCGCAGCCAGTCGCGGGCCTGCCCGGGGGAGGGCTGGAGGGCACGCGGCAGCAGGACCGGTCGGCTCATGGCTCGCGTCTCAGCCCCGGCGGCCCGCGGCGTCGGCAGCAGCGGCGCGGATCAGCGTGACGTCCAGGCCTTCGAGCCGGATCCGGCGGTCGATGTAGAGCAGGCCGACCACCCCCGCGACGAACGGGGTGGTCAGCGTGCCGGACACGATCTTGCCCAGGTGGGAGGCGATCACGACCATCACCAAGCCACTTTGAAGGTTGTCGCCGGTGGCCGCCATGCCGACGAAACCCACCAGCGAGAAGGGGACCGAGAGCATCGAACCGGCTATCGCGGCGATGACCGACACGAGCAGGATGATGCCGAAGGTGCGCCAGAAGACCCCCCGGGTCAGGGCGAAGGAGCGCCGCAGCGCCGGCCGGACCCCCAGACCCTCGAGGACGATCGCCGGTGCGGCCAGGGCGGTGCGGGTGCTCAGCCAGATCGAGCCGGCCACGCAGGGGAGCCCGGCGAGGACCCCCACGAGCAGCCCCGTCCCGGCGTTGACGTTGAGGGCGAGGAGGAGGCCGACGCCGGCGACGACCACGGTCGGCACCACGATCGCCAGGTCCACCAGCAGACGGGCGCCCAGGATGGGCAGCAGCCGGCGCCGGGTGCTCGACCAGGTGCGCCCCATCGTGGTCCGCCGGCCGAGGACGGCCTCGCCGATCACATGGGACAGCAACCCGCTGAGCAGGCCGATGGCCAGCCAGGTGAAGAGCGACTGCACCAGGCTTGCGGGCAGGGTGCCGAGGCTGCCCACGGTCGAGGTGCCGTCGGGTGAGGGCAGAGACACCATCGTCACCAGGGCCGAGATGACGGCCGAGGGGATCAGGCAGGCCAGGAGGACCACCGCGGACAGCCCCAGGGTGGCCCCGGGGTTGCGCCGGATCGCCTTGATGGACCCGTCCATCACGTCGCCCAGGCCGAGTGGGCGGAGGGCGACGACGCCCGGCTTGTGCAGCACCGGCATCGCCCAGGCCGGGGGCGCGGGAGGCCCCACGGCCGGTGCCGCGCCCGGCGCGAACGCGGGCGCAGCACCGGGCATGGTGGCCGTGGGGTGGTCAGGGGCGAGCTGGCCCGGAGGCGGATAGGCCTGGCCCGGTGGCGGGTAGCCGCCGTGCTCCGTCATCTCAACCCCCGTATCCCGGTGCGTGGCTCACGCCATGATCGCCCATCCGGGGTCACGGCGCAGGCAGTAGCGTCAGTGCGTCACATGCCGGGGATCTTGGCGACCTGGCTCGCCGCGGGCGTGGTGATCGGATTGACGGCGTCCCACTCGGTGAAGTCCATGGTGCCCTTGTCCTTGCCGGTGGGCACGGACACGCGCAGCAGGTGGTGGGTCTCGTCAGCGGCGATGTAGAGCTTGGCGTCGTCGCCGCCGACCCGATCACTGAGCACCCACGCGTCCTGGCCGTTGACGGTGCCCGCCTCGACCCGGGTGGTCAGCTTGGCGAAGGCCGGCATGCTCTTGTCCTCGAACATGCTCTTGAGCAGCGAGGTCACCGTCAGGTCGTCCATGCCCTCGGCGGCGTCGGCGGGCAGCTTGACGTACTTGTCACCGATCATCTGCGCGGCCTCGGCGCCGGCGTTCTTCTTCCAGTACTCCTTGGTGGAGCGCAGGTAGACGGTGCCGCCCACGCGGCGCAGCTCGAAGGTGCCCTCGTTTCCGGCGCCCACGCTGCCGGTCACGTCGCCGGCCTTGGTGCCCGCGAGGTCGAGCAGCAGGTGCTCGCCGTCCGAGGTCATGTCGCCCTTGAGGTGCACGCTGGACGCGGCGAGGGCGCTCGCGCGGGCCTTGCTGTAGAGGACTTCAGCGGACGGCTTGCTCGGGGCCTTCGTCGTCGTGGAGGCGCTGCCCTTGGCCGAACCGGACGCGGCCGGGCCGCAGGCCGTCAGGGCGAGGACGCCGGCGAGGGCGAGGACGGGAACGGCCGGGACACGGCGCATGGACATGGGCATGGAGAGACCCCCCGGGACTCAGAGACGGAATGCGCGACCCGTCACGAATTGTCCGGATCGGGCGGAACCTATCAGTTCCCTGTGGGCGCCCTTGCCCGCAGGGATCAGCCGCTGACGGCGTGCACGGCCAGCACGCGCTCGGCCTGCGCGGGGGAGCAGGCGCGGGCGCCCAGGGACTCCTGACGGGCCACGACCCCCGGCTCCTGGCGGCACAGCAACAGGCCGCGACGCCACAGCACCAGCGGCGGCTTGCGTCGCTCGGACAGGTCGCGCAGGAACCGGCGCCAGAACGTCAGCCAGCGGTTGTGCCGCACGCAGAACGCCTCCAGCAGCAGCCCCTGGGCCGCGAGCGCCGGGATGATCTCCGCGGCGAAGATGCCCTCGGCCAGGATGACGTCGTCCGGCCCGGCGTGGACGGTGGCGTGCCCGGTCGCGCGGGAGGCGCCGATGTCGTACTGCGGCAAGCGCACCCGACCGTGCGTCACGAGCTCGGTCAGTGCGGCCACCGCCCGGTCGGCGTGCCAGGAGTCGGGGTGGTCCCAGTCGACGATGCCCATCTCGAGCACCGGCAGCCGCGGGTCGTCCCCGTCGCGGTAGAAGTCGTCGAGGCGGACGACGGGCCAGCCGTGCCGCTCGGTGAGCCGTCGCGCGAGCCGTGACTTGCCCGACCCGCTCGGCCCGGCCAGGACGACCACCCTGCGACGGGCCGGCGCGCCCGCCGGGGCGGCGGGGGAGTCGTGCACGGACACCGGGGCGGGATCAGCTGGCACGGACCCAGATTGTATGCCGTCCGCCCACCTCCTCCTTCTTCCTTCCGCCGCGAGGGGGACGGAGGTCACGGAAGGGTCGCGAGTGCTGGCGCGGCCGGTATACCGCGGCGCATGCTGGAGGCATGGGCAGCCTGCACCGGGCCACTGCGGCGACGGTGCGTGCCGTCGTGGCGATGGGGCACGCGCTGGGGGTCACTCACGTGCCGCCGCAGCCGACCGCTCCGCCGCTGCAGCGGATCTGCTCCGACCTGCACCGGCTCGACCTCGAGCGGGAGTGGCTGCTGACCAACCCGCCCGTGCCCGCGCTCTACCACCGGCTGCTCGCGGTCAGCTGGGCCTACGACCACGCGCTGCGCGACGCCTGCAGCGCCCTCGGGGTGCCCGCCCCGGAGCGGGACCCGTTCGGGCAGGCCGAGCGGCTGGCCACCGAGGCGGAGCTGAGCGCGGCCGGCCTGCGCTGGTGATCGCGGCCCCGAACGGAACGCACCGAGGGACCCCGCGCCAGGCGCGAGGTCCCTCGGTTCAGGGGCTAGGGGGTGCTCAGACGCCCTTGGGGTGCCAGACCGTCTTGGTCTCGAGGTAGGCCCGCATCCGCGACAGGTCCGGCGTGACCGTCCAGTCCGGCTCGACCGCGGACTCACCGGTGCCGGCCGGGCGCACGACCCGCTTGAGGTTGTCGGTGGCGGCCAGCTCCAGGTCGCCCCACGCGAGGCCCTCGGCGCCGGCCGCGCCGGCCAGGTCGATCGCGTTGACGTCCATGTGCGAGGCCAGCCACGGGGCCACCTCGGCGGTCCGGCCGGTGATCAGGTTGATCACGCCGCCGGGCACGTCGGAGGTGGCCAGCACCTCCGAGAGGGTGATCGCCGGCAGCGGCCGGTCCTCGCTGGCGAGGACGACGGCGGTGTTGCCGCTGACCACGATCGGCGCGAGCACCGAGACCAGGCCGAGCAGCGAGGACTTCTGCGGCGCCAGGGCGGCGACGACACCGGTGGGCTCGGGCGCCGAGATGTCGAAGTACGGACCCGCCACCGGGTTCAGGCCGCCGAGGACCTGGGCCAGCTTGTCCGGCCACCCGGCGTACCAGACCCACCGGTCGATCGCCTGCGACACCAGCGTCTCCGCCTTGGCGGCGGTGACGCCCTCGGCCGCGGCGACCTCGGCGACGAACTGCGCGCGCCGGCCCTCCATCAGCTCCGCGACGCGGTAGAGCACCTGCCCGCGGTTGTATGCCGTGGCGCCGGCCCACTTGGCGAACGCCCCCCGCGCGGCGACGACCGCGTCACGGGCGTCCTTGCGCGAGCCCATGGCCGCGTTGGCCAGGAACCGGCCGCGGGTGTCGGTCACCTCGTAGGTGCGACCGGACTCGCTGCGGGGGAACGCACCGCCGACGTAGAGCTTGTAGGTCTTGCGGATCTCGACCCGCGGCTCGGCGGCCTCGGTGGTCGCCTTCTTCCGGGTTGCGGCGGGGCTCACTTGGCGGCTCCTGTCGTGACGTAGGCCTCGAGGCCGTGGCGGCCACCCTCGCGGCCGTAGCCGGACTCCTTGTAGCCACCGAAGGGCGAGGTCGGGTCGAAGCGGTTGAAGGTGTTGGCCCAGACCACGCCGGCGCGCAGCTGGTCGGCCATCCAGAGGATGCGCGAACCCTTCTCGGTCCACACGCCGGCGGACAGGCCGTAGGGCGTGTTGTTGGCCTTGGCCACCGCCTCCTGCGGGGTGCGGAAGGTCAGCACCGACAGGACCGGGCCGAAGACCTCCTCCTGGGCGATGCGGTGGGTCTGCGAGACGCCGGTGAACACCGTGGGGGCGAACCAGAACCCGCGCTCGGGCAGGTCGCACGGGGCGGTCCAGCGCTGTGCGCCCTCGGCCTCGCCGATGTCCGACAGCTCGCGGATGCGGGCCAGCTGGGCGGCGGAGTTGATCGCGCCCACGTCGGTGTTCTTGTCCAGCGGGTCGCCGACGCGCAGGGTCTTCAGGCGGCGCTTGAGGCGGCTGATGACCTCCTCGGCCACGGACTCCTGGACCAGCAGGCGCGAGCCCGCGCAGCAGACGTGGCCCTGGTTGAAGAAGATGCCGTTGACGATGCCCTCGACGGCCTGGTCGATCGCGGCGTCGTCGAAGATGATGTTCGCCGCCTTGCCGCCGAGCTCCAGCGTGGCCCGCTTGCGAGTGCCGGCGATGGAGCGGGCGATGGCCTTGCCCACGTCGGTGGAGCCGGTGAACGCGACCTTGTCGACGCCCGGGTGCTCGATCACGGCGCGGCCGGTGTCGCCGGCGCCGGTGAGGATGTTGACCACGCCCGCCGGCAGGTCGGCCTGCTGGCAGACCTCGGCGAACAGCAGCGCGGTGAGCGGCGTGGTCTCGGCCGGCTTGAGCACCACCGTGTTGCCGGCGGCCAGGGCCGGGGCGATCTTCCACGCCAGCATCAGCAGCGGGAAGTTCCACGGGATGACCTGGCCGACGACGCCGATCGCGCGCGGGTTGTCCCCGAGGCCGGCGTAGTCCAGCTTGTCGGCCCAGCCGGCGTGGTAGAAGAAGTGCGCGGCGGCGAGCGGGACGTCGACGTCGCGCGACTCCTTGATCGGCTTGCCGTTGTCGATGCTCTCCAGGACCGCGAACTCGCGGGCGCGCTCCTGCAGGAGGCGCGCGATACGGAAGAGGTACTTGCCGCGCTCGGCGCCGGAGAGGCGACCCCAGGCGCCGTCGTAGGCGCGGCGGGCCGCGCGGACCGCGCGGTCGACGTCGGCCTCGCTGGCCTCCGTGACCTCGGCAAGGACCTCCTCGGTGGCGGGGCTGATGGTCTTGAAGGCGGAACCGCCCTCGGACTCGACGAACTCACCGCCGATGAACAGCCCGTAGGAGGGCTTGATGTTGACGATCGCCCGCGACTCAGGTGCGGGCGCGTACTCAAACTTGGACACAGTTATCGCCTCGCGGGTTTCAGTCGATCGTGACGTAGTCGGCGCCGGAGTAGTGGCCGGTGGCCAGCTTCTGGCGCTGCAGGAGGAGGTCGTTGAGCAGGCTCGAGGCGCCGAAGCGGAACCAGTCCGGGTCGATCCAGTCCTCGCCGGCGATCTCGTTGACCATGACGAGGTACTTCATCGCGTCCTTGGTGGTCTTGATCCCGCCGGCCGGCTTGACGCCGACCATCTGGCCGGTGAGCTCGCGCCAGTCGCGGACGGCCTCGAGCATGATCATGGTGACGGGCAGGGTCGCCGCGGGGGAGACCTTGCCGGTCGAGGTCTTGATGAAGTCGCCGCCGGCCAGCATCGACAGCCAGGACGCGCGACGGACGTTGTCGTAGGTGACCAGCTCGCCGGTCTCCATGATGACCTTCAAATGAACGTCGGACCCGTTCGCCCTGTTCTCGTCGCAGACCGCCTTGATCGCCGCGATCTCCTCGAACACCTGCAGGTAGCGGCCGGAAAGGAACGCGCCACGGTCGATGACCATGTCGATCTCGTCGGCGCCGTTCTTGATGGCGTCGCGCGTGTCGGCCAGCTTGACCTCCATCGACGCGCGCCCGGAGGGGAAGGCGGTGGCGACGGCGGCGACGTGGATCCCGGTGCCCTGCAACGCATCCACGGCCACGGGGACCAGGTCGTTGTAGACGCAGACGGCGGCGACGCGCGGCGTCGACTGGTCCGACGGGTCGGGGTTCCTGGCCTTGGCGCACAGCGAGCGCACCTTGCCCTCGGTGTCCGCGCCCTCGAGCGTGGTCAGGTCGATCATGCCGATGGCGGTGTCGATCGCCCACGCCTTGGCGGTGGTCTTGATCGAGCGGGTGCCCAGGCCGGCGGCGCGCGCCTCGGCGCCCACCTGGTCGACGCCGGGGAGGCCGTGGAGCCACGTCGTCAGCGCGGCGTTGGTCAGGGTGCCGACACCAAGCAGGTCGGCTGCTCTCTCGGCTGCGGGGGAAGAACTCACCCGGCGAGTCTATCGGCCTATGCTCGTGGCTCTAGACGCCCCGAACGGCGCCCGCCGCGTGCGACGCCACAGCCGAAGAACCCGAGGTCATGACCCCTCCCGCCACCGCCACCACCAGCCGGACCTACCGCCAGCGTTCGTCCCAGCTGGTCGCGTTGCTGTTCATCGCCGCCGCCGCGGTGCTCATCGGATCGATGCTCCTCTCCTGGAGCACCGACGCCTCGCCCTTGTTCCTGAGCATCCTGCTGCTGGGCATCGCCGGCTCGTGGGCGATGTTCCTGCGCCCGGCGGTGGTCGTGGACAGCGACGGGGTGACGCTGCGCAACGTCGTGCGCGACGTGCACGTGCCGTGGCAGCTGCTCACCGACGTCGAGGCGCGGTGGAACGTGCGCGTCTTCGTCGGCGAGCGCGGCTACACCGCCTGGGCGGTCTCCTCCCAGATCGACCGGCCCAAGGGCGCGACCGGCGGCCTGCTCGGCGCCGGCTTCGGTGCCTCCTCGACGCTGCAGCGCATCAGCAAGGAGGACACCGCCGGTGCCCCCGAGCCCGGCGGGCGCAAGGTGACCTCGCGCTCGGTTGCCGACATCATCGAGGACACCAAGGCGGCGTATGCCGCGGCCGTCGCCCGCGGCGAGATCACCCCGCCGGCCGAGCCGCGCGTGACCGTGCGGTGGGTGCCGCTCGTGCTGGCCGTCCTCGCGGTGCCGGCGCTCGGCGTACTCCTCTTCGCCGTCCTCTGAGCGACCCGTCCTCCCGCGCCCGCGCACTGTCGGTGGGTCGCGCGACACTGACGGACATGGCCTATGACGAGGAACTCGCCAACCGGATCCGCGAAGCGGTGCAGGACGAGCCGGGCATCCGCGAGAAGCGCATGTTCGGCGGCCTCGGGTTCCTGGTCGGCGGCAACCTGGCCGTCTCGGCGAGCGGGCAGGGTGGCCTCATGGTTCGCGTGGACCCCGCCGACACCGGGGCGCTCGTCGACGGCCGCGCAGTCCGGCGGATGGTGATGCGCGGGCGCGCGATGGATGGCTGGCTGCAGGTGGACCTCCACGCGGTCGAGGACGACGAGCAGCTCCAGGGCTGGGTCGACCGCGGCCTGGCCTACGCGCGCTCCCTGCCGCCGAAGTAGGGGCGCCTTGCGCAAGTTGGGGCTGCCGGGAGGGCCAATACCGGCCCCTCCCGCAGCCCTGACTTGCGCACAGTGGGGTCAGACGGAGGTGAGCTGCTCCATCGCGGCCCGGACCTCCGCCAGTCGTCGGCCGGCCTCGGACCGCGCGGACGCCAGGTCCGAGCCCGCCACCGGCACGACCGCCTCGAGGTAGACCTTGAGCTTGGGCTCGGTCCCGCTGGGCCGGACGATCACCCGGCTGCCGTCGGCCAGGTAGTAGCGCAACCCGTCGGTGGGCGGCAGCTGCTCCGAGCCTGCGGCCAGGTCGTCCGCGCGCTCGACCGCGACCCCGGCGACCTCAGCCGGCGGGGCCTCGCGCAGCCGCTGCATCACGGTGCCGATGAGGGACAAGTCGGCCACCCGCACCGAGAACGAGTCGGTGGCGTGCACGCCGTGCGTGACCGCCAGGTCGTCCAGCACGTCGAGCAGGGTGCGGCCCTGGGCCTTGAGCATCGCCGCCATCTCGGCCACCATCAGCGCGGCGCTGACCCCGTCCTTGTCGCGCACGGTCTCCGGGTCGACGCAGTAGCCGAGGGCCTCCTCGTAGCCGTAGCGCAGCCCCGGCACCCGGGAGATCCACTTGAACCCGGTGAGCGTCTCCTCGTGCCGCAGCCCGGCCGCGTGGGCCATGGCCGCGAGCAGCCGCGAGGACACGATCGAGTTGGCGAACACCGCGTCCGCACCGACCCCGCGCTAGAGGACGTGGGCGCCCAGCAGGGCACCCACCTCGTCGCCGCGCAGCATCCGCCAGCCCGTGGGGTTCTCGTCGGTGGCCGCGGCAGGGTCGGGCACGGCGACCGCGCACCGGTCGGCGTCCGGGTCGTTGGCCAGCACCACGTCCGGGTGCACCCGGCGGGCCAGCTCGAGGGCGGCGTCGATCGCGCCGGGCTCCTCGGGGTTGGGGAAGGAGATGGTCGGGAACGCCGGGTCCGGCGCCGCCTGGCTGCCCACCACGTGAGGGGCGCGGAAGCCGGCCCGCTCGAACGCGGCGAGCACCACGTCGCTTCCCACCCCGTGCAGGGCGGTGTGGACCACGTCGACGTCACGCGGGCTGTCCGCGGCGACGACGGCGGCGGTCGCGTCGAGGTAGGCCTCGAGCACCTCGTCCCCGAGCGTGGTCCAGCCGGACTCGGCGCGCGGCACCGAGGCCACCGTGTCGACCCGGGCGATCTGGGTGGCGATGTCGGCGTCGGCCGGCGGCACGATCTGGCTGCCGTCACCGAGGTAGACCTTGTAGCCGTTGTCCTGCGGCGGGTTGTGGCTGGCGGTGACCATGACCCCGGCCGCGGCGCCGAGGTGGCGCACCGCGAACGCGAGCACCGGGGTCGGCAGCGGCCGCGGCAGCACCATCGCCCGCCCGCCGGCCGCGGTCACCACGGCCGCGGTGTCGGCCGCGAACACGTCGGAGTTGTGACGCGCGTCGAAACCCACGACCACCAGCGGGCTCTCCTCGCGCTGCTGCAGGTATGCCGTGAGTCCGGCTGCCGCGCGGATCACCACGCTGCGGTTCATCCGGTTGGGCCCGGCGCCGAGGGCGCCGCGCAGCCCGGCGGTGCCGAACTCCAGCATCCCGGCGAACCGGTCGGCCAGGTCGGCGGCCGCGGCGGCGTCGCCGTCGCGGACCGCGGCAAGCACGCCGTCGAGCTCGGTGCGGGTGGCTGTGTCGGGGTCGTCGTCACGCCACGCCGTGGCGGCCTCGACGAGCTCGGCGACCTCCCTCCCCGGGGTCACCGGGGTGCTGTCCCCGCGGCCGTGCCGCGCGAGATACGTCATCTCGGGTCCCTTTCAGATCTTCGCGACCACGGCGGCGAGGAGGTGGCCGCAGCGCTCGGCGGCGGCCTTGCCGGCCTCGAGCACCTCGGCGTGGTCCAGCGGCTGGTCGGAGATGCCGGCAGCAAGGTTGGTGACCAGGGAGATGCCAAGCACCTCCAGGCCGGCCTGGCGCGCGGCGATCGCCTCCAGGGTCGTGGACATGCCGACCAGGTCACCGCCGATGACCTTGGCCATCTGCACCTCGGCCGGGGTCTCGTAGTGCGGGCCGCGGAACTGCACGTAGACGCCCTCGTCGAGGTCGGCGTCGACCTCGCGGGCCAGGTCGCGCAGGCGCGGGGAGTACAGGTCGGTCAGGTCGACGAAGTTCGCGCCCTCGATGGGGGAGTGCGCGGTCAGGTTGATGTGGTCGCGGATGAGCACCGGGGTGCCCGGGCCCCAGGCGGGGTTGAGCCCGCCACAGCCGTTGGTCAGCACGATCGTGCGGCAGCCGGCCGCGGCGGCGGTGCGCACCGCGTGGACGACCGAGCGCACGCCCTTGCCCTCGTAGAAGTGGGTGCGGGTGCCGTAGACCAGGGCCCGGCGGCCGGTGCCACCGATGGCCACCGAGCGCATGACGCCGGAGTGGCCGGCCACCGCGGCCTTGGCGAAGCCCGGCACGTCGGCGTTGTCGATCGTCGTCAGCGTCTCGCCGATGAGGTCGCCGGTCTGGCCCCAGCCCGAGCCGAGCACCAGCGCCACGTCGTGCTGGGCCACCCCCGTGCGCTCGGCGATGACCGCCGCAGCAGCCCGGGCCACCTCGAAGGGGTCGGTGGCGGGATCGGACAGGTCGAGGGCGGGGGGTGCGGTCTCAGTCACGGGCGCAGCCTACCCAGCAGGCAGCGCCCCGGCCTCCGCCCCGGCCGCCGCTGGCCTCGGCCTTGTCAGGCGTTGGAGGCCCGCGCGCAGGCTGCTCTGAGGTTGGGCTGCGACACTGCCGCCGTGACCGACGACCAGCAGCCGAGCCAGACCCCGACCGGCCCGGACCGCCGCACCGCCCTGGTGTCCCTCGCGGCAGTGCTGGGGGCCGCAGCCTGCGCCCCCGCCCGCCAGGACCGCTCGACCGCGCCGACGGCCCCGGCGTCCCCGTCGACGTCGACGGCGCCCCCGGCCAGCCCGTCCTCGACGGCATCGACCAGTGCGGCCAGCGGGCCGGCTCCGCAGCCGGCCATCGCCCGCACGAGCGGACCCGACATCGTCCATGGTCCGCGCAGCCGGCAGGAGGTGGCGCTGACCTTCCATGGCGCCGGTGACCCGGCCATCGCGCGCCAGCTGCTGCAGGTGCTCAGGACCCACCAGGCCCGCGTCACTGTCTTCGCCGTCGGACAGTGGCTGCAGGCCGAGCCGCACATGGCCGCCGAGGTCCTGGCCGGGGGCCACGAGCTCGGCAACCACACCTGGAGCCACCAGCAGATGAAGCAGCTGACGGCGGACCAGGCCCGCACCGAAGCGGTGCGGGGCGCCGAGGCGCTGCGCGCGGCCACGGGCACGGCCGGCTGGTGGTTCCGTCCCTCCGGCACGCTGCACAGCACGGCGACGATCCGGGCGGCAGCCAAGGCCGCGGGATACCACCGGTGCGTCTCCTACGACGTCGACCCGGAGGACTTCCGTGACCCGGGCGCCGCGCTCGTGCGCTCGCGCACGCTCGCGGCGGTGCAGCCCGGCTCGATCGTCAGCCTGCACTTCGGCCACCAGGGCACGCTCACAGCGCTGCCGGCGATCCTCGACGGGCTCAAGGCCAAGGGGCTCGAACCGGTCACGTTGTCCCGACTGCTCCGCGACGGCGCCTGACCTCTGCCACCATGTCGAGGACTCCCTCACCCACCCCTCGAAAGGGACGCTCAGTGCTGACCCCGCACCGCCCCGGCCACCGCACCGCGGCCGCGCTCGCCGTCTCCGTTGCCGTGCTCCTGTCGGGCTGCGCCGCCACCGGCGGGGGCTCCAGCGCGGCTACGACCCGGGCGACGTCCGCCCCGGGCACCGGCGCCCCGTCGAGCACCAGCGCGACGCCCTCGTCCGGCCCGTCCTCGGCGACGACGTCGGTCGCCGACGCGGTCTACGCGCACACCGGGGCCGGCGCCCTGACCGGTGCGGCGACGAGCGCGAAGCCGCTGGTCTACGTGCCCAACACCGTGTCCAACACCGTCCAGGTCATCGACCCCACGACCTACAAGGTCATCGGGCGGTTCCCGACCGGGCGCGAGCCCCAGCACGTCGTGCCCAGCTGGGACCTGAAGACCCTCTGGGTCAACGACGACCTGGGCAACGACCTCATCCCGATCGACCCGCGCACCGGCAAGGCCGGCCGCCGGGTCGCCGTCGAGGACCCCTACAACCTCTACTTCACCCCCGACGGCAAGTACGCCCTGGTCATGGCCGAGCGGCTGCGCCGCATCGACGTGCGCGACCCGCACACGATGAAGCTCATCCGGTCGCTGCCGGTGCCCTGCTACGGCGTCAACCACGCCGACTACTCCGCCGACCTGTCCTTCTTCGTCGCGAGCTGCGAGTTCAGCGGCAAGCTGCTGGTCATCGACAAGGACGCCACGAAGCTGCGCAAGGTCATCGACCTCAACGCCGTGCCGACCAAGGGCGCCACCTCGCCGCAGCACGCGCACAGCATGGGCGGCCCCAAGAGCAACCTGCGCCCCGGCGCCTCGGCGATGCCGCAGGACGTGCGGCTGACCCCCGACGGCACCCGGTTCCTCGCCGCCGACATGCTCCGCAACGGCGTGTGGGTCATCGACGCCAGGACCCTGAAGATCCAGCGCTTCATCCACACCGCGCTCGGGACGCACGGCATCTACCCCTCGCGCGACGCCACCCGGCTCTACGTCAGCAACCGCGACGCCGGCTCGGTCTCGGTGCTCGACGCCGCGACGCTGAAGATCGTGGCCACGTGGACCATCCCCGGCGGCGGCTCCCCGGACATGGGCGGGGTCAGCGCCGACGGCACCAAGCTGTGGCTCTCCGGGCGCTACCACGGCGTGGTCTACGTCTTCGACACCCGCACCGGCAAGGTGCTGCGCCGGATCCCGGTCGACGCCGGCCCGCACGGTTTGGCCGTCTGGCCCCAGCCGGGGCGCTACTCCCTGGGCCACACCGGCAACATGCGCTGACGCTTCGCGGGACCCGCGCACGGTGAGGGACCCCGGTATGCCGCGTGGCGGCATACCGGGGTCCCGTCCTTCACGTCAGTGCAGGACGGCGAGCCGGGCCCGCATCGGGGACCGGGTCGCGCCGCCGGTCGAGGTCGACGCGGAGGCCGACGACGGGACCGGCTGCGGCAGTGGCGCGCAGGTGGCGTCGGCCCGCGAGCCGGACTTGCGCTCCGGCAGCGTCCCGTCGGCCAGGTAGGCCGCGATCTTGCTGTCCAGGCAGGTGTTGCCCGACAGCGAGAACGCGTGGTTGGTCCCGCCGGGCAGCGCGATCAGCGACGCCTCCGGGAAGCGCCGGCGCACCTCGAGGCTGCCCGGGTACGGCGTGGCCGCGTCGAGCGTCTCGTCGACGAGCAGGATCGGCGGCGCGTCACGCCCGTCGACGTGCACCGGGTCGTGGGCGGCGGCCGGCCAGACCCGGCATGGCTCGTTGAACCACGCGTTGCTCCAGGTCAGGAACGGCGCGGCCTTCGCCACCCGGGTGTTGTCGCGCTTCCAGGTCGACCACTTCTGCGGCCACGGCGCGTCGACGCACTGCACGCCGAGGTACATCGCGTAGCCGTTGTCGTCGCCCACGGAGGCCGAGCCGTTGTAGGCGTCGACCAGCGTCTTGCTGTTCGGGGTGTGCACCCAGCCGCTGAACAGCGAGGCCAGGTCCGGCCACAGGAACTGCACGTAGCCGGCGCCGGTGAAGATGTCGGTCCACTCGGCCGCGCCGACGACCCCGCCGGCCGGGTCGGTCTGGAGCTTGTCCTTGGCGTCGTACCACTGCTGCTCGACCGCGTGCTCGGTGGCGCCGAGGTGGTAGGTCGAGTCGTACTTCGCGATCCAGCCGAAGAACTTGGTCAGCACGACCTCGAAGGCGTAGTCCTGGTCGAGGTTGTCCTGGTACCAGACCCCGCGCGGGTCGACGTTGGAGTCGAGCACGAAGCGGCGGACCTTGTCGGGGTAGAGCGTGGCGTAGACCTGCCCGAGGTAGGTGCCGTAGCTGAAGCCGTAGAAGTTGAGCTTGCTGGCGCCGAGGGCCGAGCGGATGCTGTCCATGTCCTTGGCCGAGTCGACCGTGGTCAGGTGCTCGAGCAGCGCGCCGCCCGCGCGACCGCACGCCTGGGCGTAGCCGGCGGCCTTGGTGAGCCAGGCGCTGACCGACCCGTGCACCGGGTCGTACGGCGGGCGCGGCCCCGCGGTGTAGTTGGGGTCGCAGGACAGGGCGGGCTGGCTGGAGCCGACGCCGCGGGGGTCGAAGCCGATCCAGTCGTAGGCCTTGCCCGCGTTGCCGGGCACGAAGCCGCCGAGGATCGAGTAGATGAGGCCGGAGCCGCCCGGCCCGCCGGGGTTGACCAGCATGACGCCCTGGTACTGGCTGTCCGGGACGGTGTGCAGCACCCGCGAGATCGCGAGCTTGACCTTCGCGCCGCCGGGGTCGGCGTAGTCCATCGGCACCGTCACCGTGCCGCACTGCGCGTGGGCCTGTTGCAGCGTCGGGTCCGAGCAGCTCCCCCAGGCCACCGACGTGGCCGTCGCGGCGGTGGTCGTCCGGGTCCCCGGCGACGCCGCCGCCAGCCCCACTGGCGTCGCGGCCAGCGTCCCCACCGCCACCGCGGCGGTGACCACGATGGTGAGTCGCTTCATGACGTTTCTCCCCTCCGGCGGTCGTGCGTCGAGCGCCTCGTGCAGGTCTACGCCGGGCGGTGGCCGGGTGGCTCCGCAGAAGGGACGACAGCGGCTACGCCGCCTGCCGGTATGCCGTGTGCCAGCCAACGGGGGTTGTCAAACACGACCGAACGCACCAAATCCGTCGAATCCCGGGCCCGGGAGGGTCGATTCGACGGATTCAGTGCGTTCGGTGGGGTCCTAGTCCGCGACGGCGAGGGACGGGGTCTGCCGGGGGGTGAGCGTGACCCGGTCGCCGGGGGAGAAGCGGGCGACCGCGTCGTTGTCGACCTGGCACATGAGCTCCAGCCCGTCGTCGGTGCGCGCGGTCACCCGGCCCCACGACCCCAGGAAGCTGGACGTCAGCACCGTCGCGCTGCCCTGCGGGTCGGCGGCGACGGTGAGGCTCTCCGGTCGCAGCAGCACGGTGGCGGGGCCGGAGCCGGCGGAGCCGGGCAGCAGCGGCACGCTGGCCCCCAGCACGCGCGCGTGGCCGTCGGCGACGGTCGCGGGGACCCGGTTGGTCAGTCCGACGAAGTCCGCGACGAATGCCGACGCCGGTCGGGAGTAGAGCTCCTGCGGTGCGGCGAGCTGCTCGAGGTTGCCGGCGCGCATGACCCCGACCCGGTCGGCGACGGCGAGCGCCTCCTCCTGGTCGTGGGTGACGAACAACGTGGTCGTGCCGACCTCGAGCTGGATCCGGCGGATCTCGTCACGCAGCTGGACACGCACCTTGGCGTCGAGGGCGGACAGGGGCTCGTCGAGCAGCAGCACCTGCGGCTCGATGGCCAGGGCGCGCGCCAGGGCCACGCGCTGCTGCTGGCCGCCGGACATCTGGTGGGCGTAGCGGTCGGCCTGCTCGGAGAGCCCGACCAGGTCCAGCATCAGCGCGGCCCGCTCGCGCCGCTGCGCCGCGGAACGGCCCCGCATCTGCAGCCCGAACTCGATGTTCTGCCGTGCGGTCATGTGCGGGAACAGGCTGTAGGCCTGGAAGACCATGCCCATGTCGCGCTTGTTGGTCGGCACCCGGGTCAGGTCCCTCCCCCCGACCTCGACCCGGCCGGAGTCGGCGTCCTCCAGCCCGGCGAGCACGCGCAGCGCGGTGGTCTTGCCGCAACCGGAGGGGCCGAGCAGCGCGACGAACTCGCCGGGCGCGATCTCCAGGGTTAGCCCGTCGAGGGCGTGGATGCTGCCGTAGAACCGCCGCAGCTCGGTGAGCCGGACCCCGACGCCCTTGACGGCGGCGTCGGCGGAGGTCGTCGTGGTGGTCGTGGACATCAGCTCTCCTTGGCGCGGCGGCGGCCGCGACGGGTGAAGGGGGACCGGGCCTCGCGGCGGGTGACGCCCACGAAGGACAGGGCGAACAGCACGGCGAAGGCGAACGCCAGGGCAGCCAGGGCCACCGCGACCGAGACCTGGGCATCGCTCTTGCCCAGGCGGAAGATCGCGACCTGCAGGTTCACCCGGCTGTAGAGGTTGGCGATGGTGAACTCGCCCAGCACCAGGGCCACGGCCAGGAACGACGCGGACAGCACCGCGGTGCGCAGGTTCGGCAGGATGATGCGGGTCATGATCGTGAACCACGACGCCCCGAGCGAGCGCCCCGCCTCCGAGAGGGTCTTGACGTCGATGGCCCCGAGCCCGGCGTCCAGCGCGCGGTAGGCGTAGGGCAGCACCAGGACGACGTAGGCGAAGCAGAGCCAGATCGTGTCCTCGCTGAGCAGGTAGGTCACCCACGCGTAGACCGGGGTCAGGCCGACGACCAGCACGATGGCCGGGATGGTCAGCGGCAGCAGGCAGATGAACTCCACCGTGCGGCGCAGCCCCGGCAGCCGCAGCCGCACCCACGTCATGGTCGGCACGAGCAGCACCAGCATGATCACCACGGTGAGTACGGCCAGCCCGGCGGAGGCGATCAGGCCTTCCTTGAGGTCGGGGTAGTTGGCGTCGATCGTGCCGAAGTCGACCAGCTTGCCCCAGGTGTCCAGGCTGCGGCCGGAGCCGCCGGCGCCGCGGGTCGTGAACTCCAGCATGCCGAACAGCGGCAGGGCGAAGAAGGTGAGCACCAGCCCCACGACGACCCAGCGGAAGATCGCCTGCTTGCGGCGTCGCGCCGCCTGCAGGCTCATCGGCCCAGCCACTTCGACGTGCGCCGCTCGAGCAGCGCGTAGAGCGTCATGACCACCGCGACCACCGCGACCATGGCCAGTGCCATCGCCTTGCCGATGTTCTCCTGGCCGAGGATGACCTCGGAGCTGAAGGTGCCGGCGATGTTGAGCGGCAGGATCGGCGAGCCCTGCGAGACCAGGGCGGCAGCGGTGGCATAGGCGCTGAAGGCGTTGGTGAACAGCAGCAGGGTCGCGCCGATGAAGGACGGCGCCAGGATCGGCCCGCCGACGCGGCGCCAGTAGTCCCAGGCGCTGCCGCCCAGGGTCTCGGCGGCCTCGCGCCACTGCGGGCGCAGGCCCTCCACGGCGGGCAGGAAGACGATGAGCATGAGCGGGATCTGGAAGTACGTGTAGACGAGCATCAGGCCCTTGTTCCACTCGAACAGCCAGGTGCTGTTGCCCAGGTCGACGCCGATCGACTGCAGCCGCAGGGTGAGGAAGCCCTGCAGGCCCACGGTGGCGATGAAGGCGAAGGCCAGGGTCACGCCGCCGAACTGGGCCAGCACCCCGCACAGGGAGGTGACCAGCCGGCGCAGGGTCCCACCCTCGCGGGCGGTGGTCACGGCGTACGCGAGGAGGCCGCCGACCACCGCGCCGACGACCGACGTCACCGCGGAGAGGATGACCGAGTGCTCCAGCGAGGAGACGATCGCCGGCTGGGACAGGGCCCGGACGTTGCTGGTGGTGAAGGTGTTGTCCTTGCCCAGGAAGGCCCCGATGGCGACGACCAGCGTGGGGATGAGCAGGAAGATCGTGGTGTAGGCGAAGAACGGGAGCACGCCCATGAGGGCGCCCACCGGCATTCCGCCGGTGAGCGCCCCCGGGCGACGTCGGTCAGCCAACGGCGTTGGCCCAGTTCGCGGCCAGGTAGTTCTTGGCCTTCGTCTCCTGCTCCGGCGTCAGGAACACCGGCGTGCCCTGCGTCGGGGGCAGTGCGGAGTGGGCGGCGGCGTCGATGGTGCCGGCCTTGGTCATGGCGTCCTCACGGACCGGGCGGGCGCCGCCCTTGAGCCAGAGGTTCTGGCCCTCGTCGGAATAGAGGAACTCCTGCCACAGCCGGGCCGCCGCCGGGTGAGGGGCGTCCTTGTTGATCGCCTGCACGTAGTAGCCGCCGACGACCGCGTTGGCCGGCACGGCGGTCTTCCAGGCGAGCTTGCCCTTGAGCTTGGCGCCCTGGGCGACATTGAGGTAGTCCCAGTCGATGACGACCGGCGTCTGCCCGGACTCGATCGTCGCCGGCGTCGGGTCGACCGGCAGGAAGTTGCCGGCGTTCTTGAGCTGCTTGAAGAAGTCGACGCCCTTGCTGATGTCGTCGGCGCTGCCGCCGTTGCCGAGGGCGGCCATGACGACGCCGCTGAACGCCGCACCGGCCTTGGTCGGGTCACCGTTGAGCGCGACCTTGCCCTTGTAGGCCGGCTTGAGCAGGTCGGTCACCGACGCGGGGGCGGGGACCTTGCCCGCGTCGTAGCCGATGCTCATGTAGCCGCCGTAGTCGTTGACCCAGGTCCCGTTGGCGTCCTTGAGCTTGTCCGGCACCTGGCCGAACGTCGTCACCTTGTACGGCGCGAACATCGAGGTGTTGGCGCTGGCGACGGCCGCGCTGAGGTCGAAGACGTCGGGGGCCTTGGACTGGCCGCTGAGGTTCTTGGCGGCGGTGATCTCGTCGGCGCTGGAGGCGTCGGGCTGGGCGCTGTCGACCTTGATGCCGTACTTGGCGGTGAACGCCTTGATGATCTCGCCGTAGTTGGCCCAGTCCGGCGGCAGGGCGATGACGTTGAGCGTGCCCTCCTTCTTGGCCGCGGCGACGAGGGCGTCCATGCCGCCGAGGGCCTGCGCCGACGTGGCCGAGGCGGCCTTGTCGCCGGAGGCGGAGGAGCTGCCGGACTTCGCGGGCGGTGAGCAGGCCGCGATACCGACGGCCGCGAGGGCGGCCACCATCGCGACTCCGGCGGGGCGGGCAAAGGTCTTCACGTCAGCCTCCTGGGGTGACATCAGCCGGTCGGCGCGAGGGGAGCCCCCGCGCTGTGGGGGACTGCACCGAACACTGACCACAGCGGGTAAACGGATCATGACGCCTCGGCGTCGATCTGGCCACAGTCCGGAGGGCGCACCCCGGATGGTTGGATAGCGGGCGTGACTGAACGGAAGACGTCTGTTGTCGTGCTCGGTGGGGGTCCCGGCGGCTACGAGGCGGCCCTGGTGGCTGCCCACCTGGGGGCGTCGGTCACCGTCGTGGACCGTGACGGCCTCGGTGGCGCCGCCGTGCTGACCGACTGCGTCCCGTCCAAGACCCTGATCTCGGTCGGCGACTTCATGCAGCGGTTCGAGGCGGCCACCGAGCTCGGGGTGGGCTTCGAGGCCGCGCACGCCGGCGAGGAGGCCACCGCCGACGCCTCGCGGGTCAACGCGCGCATCCTGGCGCTCGCGGCGGCCCAGTCCCACGACATCGAGCAGCGCCTCCTCACCGAGGGGGTGCGCGTATGCCGGGGCGTGGGTCGCGTGCTCGCCCCCGGCCGGGTGCGCATCGAGTCGGAGTCCGGCACCGAGGATGTCGACGCCGAGGTGGTGCTGGTCGCCACCGGCGCCACCCCGCGGGTGATGGACAGCGCCCGCCCCGACGGCGAGCGGATCCTGACCTGGCAGCAGATCTACGCCCTGAAGGAGCTGCCCGAGCGCCTCGTGGTCGTCGGCTCCGGCGTGACCGGCGCCGAGCTGGCCCACGCCTACCTGGGCCTGGGCAGCGACGTCACGCTGGTGTCCTCCCGCGACCGGGTGCTGCCCGGCGAGGACGCCGACGCCGCCGAGGTGATCGAGAACGTCTTCCGCCGCCGCGGCATGACCGTGCTCAACCGCTCCCGGATGGCCTCGGTCGAGCGGACCGGCGACGGGGTCGTCGTGACCCTGGAGGACGGGCGCACGGTCGAGGGCAGCCACTGCCTGCTCGCGGTCGGCTCGGTGCCGCAGACCGCCGGTCTGGGGCTGGAGGAGGCCGGGGTCGAGCTGACCGCCTCGGGCCACATCCAGGTCGACCGGGTCTCACGCACGTCGGCCCGGGGCATCTACGCCGCCGGTGACTGCACCGGGGTGCTGCCGCTGGCCTCGGTCGCGGCGATGCAGGGCCGGATCGCCATGGCCCACGCGCTCGGCGACGCCGTGGCCCCGCTCAACCTGCGCGGGGTCAGCGCCAACATCTTCACCGACCCCGAGATCGCCACGGTCGGCTACTCCCAGAAGGACATCGACGAGGGCAAGGTCGACGCCCACACGGTGATGCTGCCCCTGGCGACCAACCCGCGGGCCAAGATGCAGAACGTGCACGACGGGTTCGTCAAGCTCTTCGCCCGCAAGGGCATCGGCACCGTGGTCGGCGGCGTCGTGGTGGCGCCGCGGGCCTCGGAGCTGATCTACCCGGTCACCCTGGCCGTGCAGCACCGGCTCACCGTCGACCAGCTGGCGGGCACGTTCACGGTCTACCCGTCGATGTCGGGCTCGATCGCCGAGGCAGCCCGCCGCCTGCACACCACCGAATGACGCCGACCTCGCTGCTCCCGGGCGTACCGGGCTCAGGTGGGCGGACCTCAGGCGTCGTGCTGGGGCTTCTGGGGCTGCTGCGGGTGCTGGGACTGCTGCGCCTGACGCTCCTCCTCGGCCCAGCGGGCACGCCGGCGCTCGGAGGTTGCCCGGCGCAGCCGGTTGACCACCGGCACCAGCACCGCGAGCACGACGACCAGGATGATCAGGTTCGTGACGTTGAAACCCGTCGTCGTGGCATGGCCGGCGGTCGCGAGGTGGGGCAGCATGCCCGGCAGTCTAGGCAGCAGCCCACGCCCTGCCGAGGGGTGCACCGGGTCCGTGGCCGGGTAGTGTCCGAACTGTTGCCGGCCAGCACGGGAGGCGAGCGCATGAGCCAGCCAGACGGCGTACCGCACCGGCGGCCCACCGGGTCCGAGCCGCCGATCGAGCCGGAGCAGCCTCCGCCGCCGGAGCGCCCCGTGCCGGTCCCGGAGCCCGAGCCGCTGCCGGGGCAGGAGCCGCCGCAGCAGCCGACCCCGGCCGACCCGGACGCCGACCCGCACCGCCCCGGCTGGGGCGTGCCGACGCCGGAGTGAGACGACGAAGGCCCCGACCAGGTGGTCGGGGCCTTCGCGTGTGCCTGCTGCGGGTCAGTCCTTGATCTCGGCGATGACCGCGCCGTTGGTGACCGTGTCGCCGACCGAGGCCACGATGCCGGTGATCGTCCCGGCTTTGTGGGCGTTGATGGGCTGCTCCATCTTCATCGCCTCGAGCACGACCACCAGCTCGCCCTCGGCGACGGTCTGGCCCTCCTC